>CBFCZM010000005.1:0-26029 GCA_965602565.1 uncultured Anaerolineae bacterium | reverse complement strand
AAATCGCCCCCGCACCGACGATAGCCAGTTTCAGAGTACCCATTGGATGACCTCCTGTGAGCTTTTCAAGCCGGTTCGTCGGAGCGTACACATGTCAGCCGAATAGACGTAGCTATTGTCATCCCGAGTGGGTCTAGCACGCAATCCACATCCGAAAGAGCGCAAACGAGGGATCTTACGAACCCTTCGGGTTCGCTGACGCTCATACCAGCATTTCAGCAGCGGCGAACCCCGTGGGTTCACAAGATCCTTCACTATGCTGTCCTGTTCAGTGATCTGACCGCGAAACCCGTTCAGGATGACAACCTCTGCCCTGGAACTGGCGAGAAGCGTACGCCCTGCCGCCCCGATACTTATGAAACGTTAGAATGTGACTTCGCGTCCCTCGCGAGCGGCCTGATACGAGCGCTCAAGCATCTCGGTCAGGTTGCGACCATCCTCAACGGTGATCGTCATATCCGTGCCGTGCAGAATCGCGCTGACCCACTGGTCCATCGGCATCGGCAGGTTCTCCGGCATCCTCGCCGGCTTGATGTAGCCCCTGATGCCGCCGGTATCCAGATCGGTGGAACTCAGTATCAGCCCACCGCTGGCGTCACGTCCGATGTAACCCTTGGTGCCGCGGATCTCTATCGGGTTGGGGCCGGAGCGCTGGACCCAGGCCGTATCAAGGACACCCAACGCCTTGCTCTCAAACTCCACCACGATCACGGAATTGTCGTCGATGGGATAGGCATCGGAGAACGTGTTGATCTTGGCCACCACGCTCTTGGGCTTGCCCATGAACCAGCGCATCACATCCACTGTGTGGCAGCCGAGGTCGAAGAGCGCACCGCCGCCTGCCAGCTCCGCATCGGCGAACCAGGCGCTGCCGCCGTGGAACCAGTGGTCGAGAGACGCATTGTGAGCAACGCGAGCGCGCATGAACGTGATGTCGCCCAGCCACCCCTTGTCCAGCACCTCTTTGATGAAGAGGGTCTCCCCACGCGTGCGGCTCGGCAGCGAGATCATGAATCTCACGCCGCTCTTGTTGACAGCCGCCACGATCTCATCGGCGTCCTCGGTCTTGACGGTCAGCGCCTTCTCGGTGAAAACGTGCCTGCCGTACTTGAGCGCAGCCTTGATGACCCTGGGGTGCTGGGACGTGTAGGCGTTGATGACGACAGCGTCGACGTCATCGCGGCTGACGACCTTCTCCAAATCGGTCTCGTAGGGAACACCAAAGCGCTCGGTTGCGGCCTTACCGCGCCCCGCGTCATCCTCCCAGATCGAGACAATCTCGGCTTCGGGGTGATTGACAACGGCCTGTGCATATCCATTGGCATGCACGTGAGCGAAACTGAGCATAGCAACTCGTAGCATCGTTGGTCTCCTTGGTGTGAACACTACCCAACACTTACATCATTACTGAACTACGGGTGTACCAAAGTTCTCATGCAGCAAGATGAAGAACTCCTCCGCCGTGACAGCGCGCGTCTTGCGCGGCAACAGATCCACCGTTTGCTTGATGGCTGCCATCGGGCCGCCAAGGTCTTTGAACGACTATGCGTGCACGTTGGTCAACGCATAGCTGTCGGGATCATTTCGAGGATCGGCTGGGAGCTGTGCGATGGCTTCGCCGACACCTCAAGGTGCGTTGGCACGCTTCGACTCCCACAGCAGATACCGGTACGAGACACAGGGCTTGCCATCGTGCCAGAAGAGCCTGCCGTCTTTGGCATTGTAGGGGGAGTGATCTTCGTGCCTGCGAACATCAGCAAGTACCGGCAGCCCCGCATCTCCAGCGGCGGCCAACAGTGATGTATCCGCCGCCGCGGCCTGCATCGGGCCGCAGAGAGAGGTCGCGACGCTGCTGCTAGCCGTCCCGAGATCGTAGACGACGGCGCCCAGCAGCTGATCGCGGAAATCCGCGTGCCGCACGTCGACGCCCTCATCCTCAAGCCCCGCCAACAGCAGTGCATCCATACCCGGATCTTCCACCCAGATCACGGCACGGCCTGAAGAGACCAAGCCCTGAAGGGTTGCTGCCGAAGTCCTCTCCCGCGCGCTCAGCACGGCAGGATCAGCGACCCAGACCGTCTCTATGCCCGATGGCCGATGCTCTGCAGCAATCGCAGCCATGGTACACCCCTGGAAGACAACGACACACAGCACTGCACAGCCAAGCAGCCAGCGGAACGAAGAAAGGACGCATCGCAACTAACTTACACCTCGGGGACAGATACCGCGACCTCACGCCCGGCCTTGGCTGAGTCAATCAGTCCCTGGATGATCACATTGGTAATGAGCATCTCCTCCGCAGGCACCGGCGAGGGGGTGCCATTCCAGATGGCTTCCGCGAAGCCCATGTTCTTCGCAAGGAAGAGATCCCCATCCTTCTTGCCCGGCTGAGGCGAGATATCGACCAGTCGATTGTAATTGTGGGTGAAGAGCGTCAGCGGGCGCATCTTCATGCCGGCTTTGGTGCCGAGGACAAGGTTAGTGCCCAGGGAATCCATGTGCATGATCCACGACGTCTTGAAGACCAGCATCGCACCATTCTCGAACCGCACGGTTGCGACACCGAAGTCCTCGACCTCCAGATCTTCCGGCACCCAGTGCCAGACGCCCTCAACGGGCTCGTGCGTCGTGCCGAGGAGGTTGTTGGCAATGCCCGAAACGGCGACCGGCTTGGGGTGACCCATCAGATGCAACACTTCATCCAGCGCATAGACACCGATATCGGCCACCGTGCCGATCCCAGCTGTGTCGGCCTTGATGAAACTGCCGCCCGGGATGCCACAGCGACGGCAAGCCACGGCCTCCGCGTAGTAGATATCACCGAGTGTCCCAGCGTCGACGATAGCTTTCGCGGTCCTCCGTGCGAAACCAAAGCGGGGCTGGACACCGACCATCAACACTAAGCCGGTCTCATGTGCCGCCTTCGTCATCGCGGTGGCATCGACGAGGGTGGCAGCCATCGGCTTCTCAACCAGCACATGCTTGCCGGCGTGGAGCGCGTCCACCGCCGGCGCGCAGTGAGCCTGGTTCCACGTACAGATATTGACGGCCTCGATCTCATCCATCTCGAGGATATCATGGTAATCCACGAAGACGTTCGGGACGCCGAACTCCTTGGCTGTCCTGATCGCCTTTTCCTCGACGATATCGCATACTGCGACGACCTCGATGTCCTCCGTCTTGGCCAGTGCGCGCATGTGGACCTGCGCGATGCCACCAGTACCAATCAATCCTATCTTCAACGGCTTAACCATGCGATCCTCCTGTTAGCTAGAAAGGACTTCAGTGCCCGAACTCGACTCCAGACAAAGCGGAGATCAGGTGAAGCAAGACGACGGTCCCACTCGCGCAAGTATACGTCTTGTCAAGCAGTGCAAAAGGGCGCCAGGATCCACTAGTGAGCATAAGCACACAACCGGTATCAGTGCAGAAGATCAGTGTGCACCTCCTAAGTTGAGTGACAATTGGCATCACCGTGAGCAGGGGACTAGAGCAAGCGGATGGGAGGGTAGACGGAAGCGTCGGGAAAGGAACCCCTACTCCTGACTCCTTACTCCCATCTCCCGCCCAATCATCCCTTCCAGATGCGCGATGATCTCCTCCGCGCGCCGCTCCCAAGCCACCAGCGACGTAAGCCACTGATCCGCGGCAGAGTAGACGTCCTCGTCGGGGCGGGGCGTATCGAGGGCCGTGCGCAAGTCTCCGGCGCCGGCCCCCTCGTCCAACTGCACCAGCATACGCAGGATCGCCATAGGGCTGTAGCCGGCCTGGCGCAACATGCGGATCACGCGCAGGCGGCTGATCTCCGTAGCACCGTAGCGACGATAACCGTTCCTGGGGTTCCTCGGCACGCAGATCAGGTTGTTGCGCTCCCAGCTGCGCAGCATATCCCGGCTCACTCCCAGAAGATCGGCAACCTTGCCAATTGATAGCGGCGCATGAGTAGCGTCCGCCGCTGTGCCTTGCGCCCAGCGCCCAAGAAGCCGCGCGGCGCTTTCGGCTTGCGCGCGCTCGGCCTGCACCACTGCCAGATGCCGGTAGGCGCCCTCCAGCGCCCCACCGAGATCCCCTGCGGCAGACTGTTTGAGCAGGGCAACAGCCGACCGGCGGATGGCGCGTCCAGGCCAGGGCCCGTCGAAGACTAGGCGCGCCAGCCGCATCTGATCGACGTGCATAGCGGTGAATTTGCGGTAGCCACTCGGCGTGCGCGGAATGGGGGGCAGCAGATCCCACACCTCATACATGCGGACTGTGTTGGGGTGAACCCCGACCGCTTCGGCAACCTCTGAGGTGCGAAGATATGACCGGGCCATGGCTACGGGGCGAGGTGGCGCTGAAGGTCTGCCCACGCGGCCTCAACTTGCGCACGCGTCTCCGCTAACGTCCCGTCTGTGTCAATCACGACATCGGCGCGGGCCACCTTCTCAGCCTGTGGGGCCTGGGCGCGGAGCCTAATCCGCGCATCGTCTCTCGACAGCCCGCGGGTCTCCATCAGCCGGGTGAGCTGCGTCTCTTCGGAGCACACGGTCACCCAGATGGCGTCATAGGCGTTGGCCATCCCGCTCTCCAAAAGCTTGATCGCTTCGACGATCACGGTGGGCGCCGTACTCTGCGCGATTCGCTGGTCCACCTCAGCGATCACCGCCGGGTGGACCAGCGACTCCAGCCGCTTGAGCGCCTCCGGGGCCGCAAATACAATACGACCGAGCGCGCGGCGATCTATCTCGCCGGATTCGCCCACAATCTCGGCGCCGAAGGCCTCGACCACGCCGGCATAGGCACTGCCGGCAGAGGCCATAGCCGCATGAGCCACCTTGTCGGCATCGATCAGGCTAGCGCCCAAGAAGGCCAGCATCCGGCCGGCCGTGCTCTTCCCCGTGGCAATATTGCCCGTCAGGCCGATGCGATAGGGG
This sequence comes from uncultured Anaerolineae bacterium, assembly GCA_965602565.1. Classification (GTDB taxonomy): domain Bacteria; phylum Chloroflexota; class Anaerolineae; order B4-G1; family SLSP01; genus PWVB01. Next base: position 21,116 of record CBFCZM010000005.1, on the reverse strand, counting down.
GTACTGCCCTGGTTGTCCTTCTGCCCGCAAGGGCGCGCAGCAGCAGCAAACAGGGCATCACGCTGCTCCTGCTTGGCCTCCTCGGTGCGCGCTCTGTATTGCGTCATGGTACCCTTAGGTTCCCTCACACTTCGGCGATAGGTGTATCCGCGACTTCAGCCCATTCCTCAAGGAGTTGATCCAGCTTCGACTCGATTTTGCGGTATTCAGCACCCAACTTCGAGACGCGTGAGATATCCTGTTCGCGCCCGGCCGCACCCAGCGCAGCCGTCAGCTCCCTCAGATCGACCTCGAAAGCGTGAATCGTGGCCTCTAGCTCCTCGAGGCGCTCGCGCTGCTTGGCAAACGCCCGCCTGCGGTCGCGCTGCGCACGGCGCGTGGCTTCATGTCGTTCCCGCGCCGCGCTGGTTTTCTGTTGAGCCTTGCCGGGGGCATCACGCCACAGCTGATGCCACCTCTCGTAGGCCTCATAGCCCTCGTCGAACACGTGCAGTTGATTGTCCTCAATGGCCCACACATGGGTCGCCAACTCGCGGATCAGATACCGGTCGTGGCTCACCATCAGGATCGTGCCATTGAACGCCTGCATCACGTCCTGAAGCACCTCTTGGGAGCGGATGTCCAGGTGGTTCGTCGGCTCGTCCAGGAGCAGGAAGTTGGCCTTGGACAGCGACAGGATCGCGATGGCCACGCGGGATCGTTCGCCGCCGGACAGCACGCCGACATCCTTGAAAACATCATCTCCACGGAAGCCGTAGCGTGCCAGGAAACTGCGGGTCTCAGCGATTGACCCCATCCCGGCATCTAGCAGCGTATCCAGCACGGACTTGCCGGGGCTAAGGTGATCCTGCACCTGCGCAAAGTAACCAATGCGCACGGCAGCGCCGATGCGCACCCGGCCCGCCAATGGGCGCAGTCGGCGCAGTATGGTGCGGAGCAGTGTCGTCTTCCCCGATCCGTTCGGCCCGACCAGCGCAACGCATTGTCCACGCCGCACCTCGACCTCGTCCGCCGTAACCAGGGGCCTATGTGGCTCATAGCCCGCTGCGAGGTCATAGAGGCCCAGAACCAGGTCGCCGCTGCGCAGCGTAGTCTGCAGATTCAGGTTGATCGGGCTATCCTCAATGGGACGGTCGAGGCGCTGTATGCGGGCAAGGCGCTTCAGGCGTCCCTTCGCCTGGGAGGAACGTTGGCCAGCCATGTAGCGCCGGATGTAGTCCTCGGTCTCCTCAATATGGCGCTGCTGGGCCTTGTATTCGGCCATTTGGTGCGCAACCCGCTGCTCACGCTGCACAGCGTAAGCACTGTAGTTGCCCGCGTAGCTTTCCAGCGCGCCGTGCGACATCTCCAGGACTCGCGTCGTTACGGCATCCAGGAAGGCGCGATCGTGCGCAACGACGATCAGACCGCCTTTCCAGACCTTGAACTGATCCTCCAGCCACTCGATCCCCTCAAGGTCGAGGTGGTTGGTGGGCTCATCCAGCAGTAGCACATCCGGCTCCTCAAGCAGCAAGCGCGCCAGCAGCGCGCGTGTCTTCTGCCCTCCGCTGAGGTGCGCGACCGGCTCGTGGAACTCGTCCACGGCAAAGCCGAGTCCGCCCAGTACCTGCCCTATCCGGGCCTCATATCTGAAGCCACCATCACGCTCGAACGCCTCAAGCTCCCTGCCGTAGCGCTCGATCGCACGTTTCTGCTCCACATCATCCGGGGACGCCATCGAGGCCTCCAGCTGGCGTAATTGCGCCAGCCGCGCCTGCAGCCCGGCGAAGACAGCCTCCATCGCTTCCCAGAGCGTGCCGTCCTCCCGAAAGTCCGATTGCTGCGGCAGGTATCCCAGACGGACGTCCCGGGCTATGGCAACATTGCCGCCGTCAGTCTCGGTGACGCCGGCGATGATATCCAGCAGCGTGCTCTTGCCACATCCGTTAACGCCGACAAGTGCCACGCGCTCGCCCGCGTGCAGTTCGAGGGAGAGGTCTGTGAATATATCGTCAATACCGAAGTATTTCGCCAGGTGCGATGCTACAAACAGTGCCATAGTGTCGTCATTATACCAGAATCAGTACCCATTCTGAACCGCGCCCCTTGTGACCGCTTTGTACGAAGGTATAATGACCCTGACGTTGTGTGGTGTGGATCCTGTCCGGCGATGACGTCCTGAATTGGCAACGCACCATCGCCTTTCCGGACGCAGACAGCTGCCCGTGGCACAAGGCCAACACTCCAAACCAACAGACTGGTACGACCAGAGAGGGACGTGTGGATCAGAGCGAGATGGTGGACCTGATCAAGAGACGCGGCGTCCGGGACTCGCGGGTCCTCGATGCGATGGCGCAGGTCCCCCGCCACTTGTTCGTTGCGGCCCCGCAGGCCGGCAGTGCTGCCTATGGCGATTTCGCATTGCCTATTGGGCACGAACAGACAATCTCTCAACCCTATATCGTCGCGGTGATGACCGAGGCCCTGATGCTGAAAACAGGCGCCCGAGTACTGGAGATAGGGACCGGCTCGGGGTACCAGGCCGCCGTCCTGGCGGCGATGGGCATGGACGTCTACACAGTCGAGAGAATCCACGAACTACACCAGACGGCTCAGGATCTACTGGCGTTATTGGGCTATGAGGTCCACTGCAAACTGGGGGACGGCTACCAAGGCTGGACCGAGTTCGCACCATATGACGGCATTGTGGTGACCGCTGCCGCGCCGAAGATCCCCAAACCCCTGATTGCACAGTTGGCGGAAGGCGGCCATCTGGTGATCCCCGTAGGTCGCCCGTACAGCACCCAATCGCTGTGGCAGGTCACCAAGGAAGCGAGCACCACCCACAAGGAGGATCTGGGCGGCGTGGCCTTTGTGCCTTTCATCTCGCCAACCTTCAGGGTCAACCGGTCTTTGGGGTCGGCTGAACTCTAGGGCCGAAACATCGTCAGCAGACGTTTGCCGGGGATCTGGCGGAAAGTAGCGCCTTGACTGACGGCAAGGGCAGCCTTGGCCGGATCGGTCACGCGCGTGCCGGAGATGGCATCCACGCCGGCCTCAAACAAAACCGGCGATAGAGGTGTTGTTGCCCCCAGCACCACCACAAAGGCGTCCTGACGACACAGACGCATCAGGCCATCGAACGTCCGGTTGAGCAATGATGTCCCCGTCAGCGCCACAACATCTGCCTGAGGAATCACATCCGCGGCGGCGTCAGCCGGCAGATCCCCCACGCCCGGCTGCAACTCCAGAACCCAGAGTTCGTCCGCGATCTCTTTGAGCTTGGCGGTGAACGGAAAATGGCCGACCACGGCCACCCTGGCGCCGCTCCCCCGTTCGGCGATGACGTCCGCCGCATTGACCTCGGCACACAGTGATTCGTCAATGTCGAGCAGGGCATTGATTGTCGCGAAGCCCACGCTCGCGGGCAGTAGATCAGCACCTGCCGCCAGCGAGGCCAACGCAGCCACATCATAGTCAAGGAGACGTCCGGCATCCGGGATCGGCATATGCCCGCGACGGTGCTCCTTGTGGGATCCTCCGCTCAGCGTGGAGGACAGACCTGCCAGAGTCCGGCCGGCCAGCTCTACCGCGACATAGGTCCAATAGGCACCAATGCGAATATCTGCGGGCCTCGCCTGGCGGGCGCGTCCATGTATCCGGCTGAGCAGCGTCGGGATTACGTCTATCATCACGATCTCCTCCAGAGCGTATTTGTCATCTTTCCCTTGGACTATTATAATCATCCACCACAGAACTTCGAGCGAACTGAACTCCCTGGGACCAGCCTGATGGCAAGACCTTTCTCTCCAATGGTAAAGTGGCTAGGCGTGGCACTAGCGGTTGTGGGCGTCCTGGCAGCTGTAATCCTGACGCCGGGGGGGGTGCTGCGCAAGCTGGACTATGTTGGCGCCGCCGTTTGCCACCGCCGGCTCAGCCACTCCTTCCAGATCGCCGATCATCAGACGCCTTTGTGCCAACGCTGTACGGGTACCTTTCCTGGCGCGCTGACCGGCGTGCTGGTTCACTGGGTTCTGTGGCGACGCCGCCGGTCTAGCCGATTCCCAGGGTGGACGGTGTTCGTCCCGCTATCCCTCTTTGCGGCCCTTTGGGCACTTGACGGCATCAACTCCACCACGTCTGACAGCCAATTGCACGCCATCATCGCGCAGTTTGTGGCGCGTGAACCCGGCATAGGCATCTTGGGGTACGCACCGCAACCATGGTTGCGCCTGCTGAGCGGCGCGCTGATGGGCATGTCGATGAGCGTTGTCCTCATCCCGGCGTTCAACCAATCCCTGTGGTCGGATGGTGAGGATACGGCCACCCTGAGATCCGTGCACGAGCTGGTACAGCTAATCGCCATCGAGGTGGGAATGGCAGCGATCATCCTACTTTTGGAAGCCGCTCAATCCATCGCAGCTCTGTATATCGTTTCGATCTTCGGTGCCTTGGGAACGCTCACAATGTTCACGTTGTTGGGAGCCATGGTGTTCGTCTTGATCCTGCGGCGGGATGCCACTGTGAGTGGTTGGCACGAGGCCTGGGTTCCCATGGTCTGGGGCTTTGTCTTTGCGCTCGCCATAGTGGCGGGGATGGATGCCGCTCGGCTGGGGTTCACAGGCTCAATTGACGGCGTTCCAGGTTTGGAGTAAACTAGACCTAGTCTATCGGTTTCACACCAGCGCCCAATTTCCTGCCGGCTGACTCGGGTGATGGTATCTCACGGCTCACACCAACATGTGTGGCAGGGATCATGCTGGTATCGGATTGCTCTCACTTGTTTCAGATAGATCGGACCGATAGGATTAGCTCAAGCACCACCAATCAAGGGGAGGTACCCACGATGTACAAGAAGCTTTTCATCCCAGGCCCTACGCACGTCCGTGAGTCCATTCTGGACGCCCAAACAGCGCCCATGATCGGACATCGAAGTACGGACTACTCGGATCTTCAGGCTGAGGTCACCCCAAAGCTCCAGCAACTCCTCTACACGGAGCACCCGGTCTTCATCTACGCCAGTTCGGGTACCGGTGTGATGGAGGGCGCAATCCGACAGACCGTGCTCAAGCGAGCTCTGGTGACTGCATGTGGTGCGTTTTCAGATCGCTGGCACCAGATCACCGCAGCCAACGGCGTACCCGTGGATCGGATCGATGTGGAATGGGGACAGGGCTTCTCCCCTGAAGTGATCGATGTGGCCCTGAGCCAGGGGGACTACGACGTGCTGACGGTCACCCTCAACGAGACCTCAACCGGGGTCATGAACCCCCTGAAAGAGATCGCTGCGATGGTCCGCGAGAAGCATCCCGACGTCGTCATTCTGGTCGACGCCGTCTCGGCCATGGCCGGGGTCAAGATCGAATTCGACGCTTGGGACCTGGACGTGGTGATTTCCAGCTCCCAGAAATGCTTCGCGTTGCCCCCAGGTCTAGCGATCACCGCCGTCAGCGAGCGTGCTCTGAAGCGTGCAGAGCAGGTCCCGAACCGCGGCTACTACTACGACTTCCTCAATATGCTGAAGTATTACGAGCGCAGCCAGACGCCGGCCACGCCGGCCATCAGCCTGATCCAGGCACTCAACCAACAGATGGACGACATCCTTGAGGAGGGCCTGGAAGCCCGTTGGGCACGGCACATCGAGATGGCGGCGATGGTACACGCCTGGGCCAGGAAGCACTGGGCGCTCTTCGCGAACCAGGCATATCTCTCCAACACCGTGACCACGGTGGCCAACACGCGCGGCATCAGCATTGCAGACCTCAACAAGGAGCTCGGGAAGCGCGGCGCCATGATCTCCAATGGATATGGCAGCAAACTCAAGGAAAAGACCTTCCGTATCGCGCATATGGGGGATCTGACACCCAAAGATGTTCGCTGGGTGCTGGGCCTGATCGACGACATCGTGGGGTTGTCCTAGTCAGAGATGAAACAACAAGGGATAAGTTGACAAGCACCATGGATGCCTTGTTCCCTTATCCCCTATCTCTTCGCACAAAAAGGGGAGTATGAAACATGGGGAAGCTACTGGTTTGTGATCCAATCGCCGCGTCAGCGGTCGAGGCAATGCGCACCGCCGGCATCGACGTCGAGGTGCGTGACGACGTCACGCTGGAGGATCTGGCGGGCATCATCGGCGAGTACGAAGGTATTGTGGTGCGCAGCCGCACCAAGGTCCGTAAGGATCTGATCGACAAAGCGACCCGGCTGAAGGTGATTATCCGCGGCGGGGCCGGCTTGGACAGCATTGACGTAGATCACGCCCAGAGCAAGGGCATCGACGTGCGCAATACGCCGGCGGCGAATGCCAACGCCGTCGCTGAGTTGGCCCTAGGCATGATGCTCAGTCTCGCACGGCACGTGGCACAGGCCGATAGCACGATGAAAGACGGTCGCTGGGCGAAGAAACAACTGAGGGGAACAGAGCTCGCCGGCAAGACACTCGGTGTGGTCGGCTACGGCAGGATCGGGCAACTGCTCGGCGAGAAAGCCACAGCTTTGGGCATGAAGGTGGTTGCGTACGACCCCTACGTCGAGCACCCCGACATCATCCCCATGGACGAGGTACTTGCCGCGGCGGACTACATCAGCCTCCACGTACCGATGACCACGCAGACGGCTGGGTTCATCGGCACTGACGCTTTCGCCAAGATCAAGAAAGGGGCGTACCTGGTTCAAGCGTCCCGTGGCGGAACGGTAGATGAGGCGGCCTTATACAAGGCACTGAAGAATGGCGTGTTGAGCGGCGCCGCCGTGGACGTCTTCACCGAGGAGCCCCCAAAGGGCGATTTGATCCTTAAGTTGGTCGCGCTGCCCAACGTTGTCGCGACGCCGCATATCGGCGCAGCCACGGTTGAGGCACAGGACCGCGTCGGTAGAGAAATCGTTAGGATAGCGATCAGCTATCTTGCTTGATATTGACGGGAGACACTATGGCAAACATACGCCCCTTTCGCGGGCTGCGATACAACCCCGACAAGAACTGCGACCTGTCGGATGTCATCACCGCCCCCTATGACCGGATTCACGAGCCGGAGCAGGCTGCTTACTATGAACAGTCAGCCTACAATATCACGCGCATCATCCAGGGAAAGCACACTCCGGAGGATGATGCGATCAACAACGTCTACACCCGAGCTCAATGCTATGTCCGTAACTGGCGAGCCGAGGGTATCCTCATCCGCGACCCGGAGCCCGCGCTCTATGTAATCGAGCAGCGCTTCACAACACCGGACGGCACCGAGCACGTGCGCCTCGGCTTAACCGCTGCCCTGGAGCTGACTAGGTTCGATGAGGGCGCGGTTCTGCCCCACGAATACACGATGCGCGGACCCAAGGTCGATCGGCTCAGCTTGACGGTCGCCACGCAGACAGCTTGGGGCCACATCTTCATCCTCTACCCCGACGCACAGGCTGAGATCAGCAAGCTGATCCAGCCGTTCTTGGATGCTCATATGCCGGCCATCGTCTACGACAAGGTTATCGAGCCGGACGTGGAGCAGTCCTTCTGGGTGGTCACAGATCCCGAGGTCATCGCAGCGGTCACCAATGCGATGGCAGCACACGGGCCGCTGATCATCGCCGATGGGCACCACCGCTACGAGACGGCGCTGAGCTACCGTGATGATATGAGGAAGCAGCATCCAGATGCGCCCGTCGATGCGGCGTTCAACTACGTTCTGACGACTCTTGTGAGTATGGACGATCCCGGCCTGGTGGTGCTGCCCACGCACCGGCTGATTCATTCCTACACGGAGATGGACAGCAAGGCGCTGTTGTCTGCACTTGAACCCCACTTCGATATCACGCCCCTTGCGGACATGGCGCAACTCCAAAGCGCCATGGCTGAGGCTACGCTGGAGCAGCCGCGGTTCGGCTTCTATGACGGCGCATACAGTCTCCTCACACTGAAGTCCCTGAGCACTATGGTAGACCTTCTCCCGAATCGCGACCCGAACTTCCGCAAGCTGGACGTGACCGTGTTGCACGAGGTGATCATTGAGAAGGCGATGGGCCTGAGCAAGGAGAGCGTAGTGCGACGTGAAAACCTCACATACTTGAGGGATCCGGCGCCCGGACTGGCGGCAGTCGATCAGGGAAAGGCCAATTTCCTTTTCTTGCTCAACCCGACCAGGATGGCGCAAGTTCACGCCTGTACGGCAGCCGGGGAGCGTATGCCGCAGAAATCCACTGACTTCTATCCGAAGATCGTCAGCGGACTGGTCGCGCTGCCATTGAGCGATACCCTGTAGCGGAGAACGATCTGGGCCAGGGACAACGCCCACGTCGTAGCAGACTCAAGCCCTTGCGATGCCTCCAGCTGTATAGCCGGAGGAATCGCAAGGGCCGTTCATTGGGAGACATATGACTGCGATAAAGCACCTGCTGTTTGATCTTGATGATACGCTGTACACCGACGCGTCCGGCCTCTTCGACGAGGTAGGATCGCGCATTGAGCAGTGGACCCAACATGCCCTCAAAGTGACCGCGGCCGAGGCCAAGGTCCTGCGCCGGCGTTATTTCACAACGTACGGAACGACGATGTCAGGGCTGCTGTTGGAGCATCCGGGAGTGGATATCGACGACTACCTTGACTACGTGCATGACCTGGACATCACACGCCACCTCGACCCGGATCCCAAACTGGCGGAGATGTTGTCACGGTTGCCGGCGCCCAAGTCTGTCTTCACCAACAGCATCGCCAGCTGGGCGGAGCGCATCACCCAACGCCTGGGTGTCCGCGGGCACTTCGAGCACATCTTTGATGTCCGTGCAGTGGGCTACCGCAGCAAGCCGGATCGCCACGCGTTCAGCTGGGTCCTGGATACGCTCAACTTACCCGGCGAGGCCTGCGTCTTCCTGGATGATCGCGCTTCTTACCTGCAAGGTGCCGCTGCCGCCAGCATCCATACCGTCTTGGTGCGCAAAGGAGGACAGGTCACCGATGGCGTTGATTTCGCCGTCGACCACATCCTCGACGCAGAGCCCATCATCCAGCAGCTGCTGCAAAGCGCTTGACCGCACGCGATCACAACACTGGACACAGAAGAACACCCCCCGAGAAACTCGGAGGGTGTTTGCTTTTGTCTGCGAACTGACAGTTGGCAACTACTCGGCAGCCCAGCTGTAGTCCATCTCAGCCATCTGCTTATACTGATTCCAGCGCGTCTTGGCGTCTGAACGCGCCAGAGCCAGCAACTGCTCAGCACGCTCCGGCATCGACTGCCGCAGCGTGCGGAAGCGAACCTCGTTGTACATGTACTCGGCAATATCACCCTTCGGCTCGCGGGAGTCAAGTTGCAGCGGGTTCTTCCCAGCTGCGACCAGTCGCGGGTCGTAGCGGTACAGCACCCAGGCACCGGAGTTGACGGCCAGCTTCTGCTGGGCGAAACCGAACTTCATCCGGCGGATACCGTGCTCGATACAGTGGCTGTAGGCGATGATGAGGCTCGCGCCCTCGTAGGACTCGGCTTCGCGGATAGCGCGCAACGTCTGCGTATCATTCGCACCCATCGCCACCTGCGCGACGTAGATGTTGCCGTAGGTCATCGCGATCATACCCAGGTCCTTCTTGGGCAGCGGGCGTCCGGCGAAAGCGAACTTCGCCACAGCACCACGCGGGGTCGCCTTGGACATCTGACCACCGGTGTTGGAGTAAACCTGGGTATCCAGAACCATCACGTTCACGTTGCGGCCCTGGGCCAGGACGTGGTCCAAACCGCCGTAGCCGATGTCATAGGCCCAACCATCACCGCCGAGGATCCACACGGATCGGCGGACGAAGACGTCGGCCAGGCTCAGCAGGTCCTTGGCAGCGGGGCTGGTGTCGTCGGTCAAGCGAATCCGCAGCTGCATTACGCGCTCGCGCTGCGCCGCATAGTCAGCCTCAGTCTGCTGCGGGGAGTTGAGCAATCCGTCAACCAGATCGTCACCCAGCTTGCTGCTGAAGCGCTTCGCCAGTTCCTCTGCGTACTCTTCCTGCTTGTCAAGCGTCAGCCGGAAGCCGTAGCCGAACTCGGCGTTATCCTCGAAGAGGCTGCTGTTCCAAGCTGGACCACGGCCCGCGGGATCGGTAGTGTAGGGAGTGGTGGGCAGATGGCCACCGAAGATAGACGAACACCCGGTGGCATTCGCGATCACGGCGCGATCACCGAACAGCTGGCTCAGCAACCGGACATACGGAGTCTCGCCGCAGCCGGCGCAAGCGCCGGAGAACTCAAAGAGCGGGCGCAGCAACTGCGAACCCTTCACCGTCTTCAGGTTCAGTTCGGTGCGGTCATAGTCAGGAATATTGTTGAAGAAGAAGCTCCAGAAGCCGGACTCGCGCTCGCGGACATCCAGGACTGAGGTCATGTTGATGGCTTTGCGATCGGGATCCTGCTTGTTCTTCGCCGGGCAGACCTCGACACAGAGACCACAGCCGGTGCAGTCCAGGATGCTTTCCTGAACCGTGAACATCTTCCCCGCAAACTCCCTGCCGCGAGCCTCAGCGTGGCGGAAACCCTCCGGGGCGTTCTCCAGGACCTCAGGATCGAAGATCTTAATGCGGATAACGGCGTGCGGGCAGGCCATAGCGCACTTGCCGCACTGGATACAGACATCGGGATCCCAGATGGGGGTCTCGAGAGCGATCGCGCGCTTCTCGTACTGTGTGGTGCCCACGGGGTAGGTGCCGTCATCGGGCAGCGCGGAAACGGGCAAACTGTCACCTTCACGCAGGATCATCTTGGCTGTGACTTGCTCGACGAACTCGGGCACATTGCCCACAACGGGCTCCCGCATCTCGATGGTGCTGGTGACCTCGGCGGGGACCTCGATCTTGTGCATGTTCTCAAGCGCCTGATCGACAGCAGCAAAGTTCATGTCGACAACCTTCTGGCCGCGCTTGCCGTACGTCTTCTTGATAGCGTCCTTGATCTTGGTGATCGCCTCGTCCCGAGGCAGCACACCAGACAGCGCGAAGAAGCAGGTCTGCAGCGTGGTGTTGATGCGACCACCGAGACCGAGCTCGCGCGCCACATCGTAGGCGTCAATGACATAGAACTCAAGCTTCTTGTCGATGATCTGCTGCTGAACCTTGGCGGGCAAGTGATCCCACGTCTCCTCAGTCGGATACGGGCTGTTGAGCAGGAACGTGGCACCCTCCACCGCATTGCTGAGGATATCATACTGCTCGACCATGCTGAACTGGTGGCAACCGATGAAGTTTGCGGACGTCACCAAGCAGGTATGACGGATCGGGCGGGGCCCAAAGCGCAGATGCGAAACGGTGATACCGCCCGACTTCTTGGCATCATACTGGAAGTAGCCCTGGGCATAGTTGTCGGTTCCTTCACCGATGATCTTGATGCTGTTCTTGTTCGCGCCCACGGTGCCATCAGAACCCAGACCAAAGAAGAGGGCCTGCACTACATCATTGCCATCGATACCGAAGGTGGCATCGTACTCGATGCTGGTGTTGGTGACGTCATCGACGATACCAACGGTGAAATGGTTCTTCGGGCTGTCCGTCTTCATCTCATCGAAGACACCTTTGACCATGGCCGGGGTGAATTCCTTGCTGGACAGACCGTAGCGACCACCGATGACCATGATATCACGACGGGCCTCGGCAAAAGCCGTGATGCAGTCCTGGTAAAGGGGCTCGCCGGCACTGCCGGGCTCCTTGGTGCGATCTAGGGCAGCGACGGTCTTGACGCTCTCGGGCAGAGCGGCCACGAAGTCGGCAACACTGAAGGGGCGGAAGAGGTGGACCTTGAGAACACCAACCTTCTCACCCTTGTCAATCAGATACTCAGCAGTCTCCTCAGCAACCTCAGCACCGGAGCCTATCAGTACGATCACGCGCTCGGCATCAGGTGCACCGACGTAGTCGAAGAGATGATAGGAGCGACCGGTCAGTTCAGCGAACTTGTCCATCGCGGACTGCACGATGCCCGGGGTCTTCAGGTAATAGGGGTTGACCGTCTCACGCGCCTGGAAGTAGACATCAGGCCCCTGAGACGTACCACGCACAACGGGATGCTCCGGGTTCAAGCCACGCGCACGGTGTGCATGCACCAGCTCGTCGCTGATCATAGCGCGGATATCCTCTTCGGGCAGCTCCTCGATCTTGTTGATCTCGTTGCTGGTGCGCCAGCCGTCGAAGAAGTGAACAAAGGGCACTCGCGCCTCAAGCGTCGCCGCCTGCGCAATCACCGTGAAGTCCGGTGCTTCCTGAACGGAATTGCTGGCCAGCAGCGCAAAGCCTGTCGCGCGAGCCGCAGCAATGTCGCTGTGATCACCGAAGATGGACAACGCTTGCGCCGAAAGGCTGCGGGCTGAGACGTTGAAGACGGTCGATGTCAACTCGCCGGCGATCTTGTACATATTGGGGATCATCAGGAGCAAGCCCTGTGACGCAGTAAAGGTCGTGGTCAACGCACCGGTCTGGAGTGCGCCATGCACTGCGCCCGCCGCGCCGCCCTCGGCCTGCATCTCGGCGACCAATGGTACCGTTCCCCAAATGTTCTTCACACCCTTGGCTGAAAGCTCATCGGCGACCTGGCCCATGAGAGTGGAAGGTGTGATGGGATAGATGGCAATGACCTCACTCATCTTGTGAGCTACAGTAGCGCATGCGGTATTGCCATCTACCGTCACCATGTTGCGTTCCGCCATATGAAACCTCCTAAGGAAAAGCTACACGTCTACGTGAGAAATTCCTGCCGAAGCAGGATGTATATCCAACTCTTCATTATAGCATGGGCAAACCGGGGGTCAAAAGGAAGAGTCGCTATTTGTGGGCGGACAAACGTCAGAACTGTCACTTCCGCTGAGATGTGCCTTCCCTAGAATGAAGCACATGAATTCGCCGACGGAATCAAGGGCAGCTGTGTTCGATCGAGGAGCGATGGGCCCTTCTCATCTAGCGGGTCGTGACGATGTCCTGCAGTCGATACCCACGCACCTCAGCGATGGCTTGCCCACCGTTAGTCGCTAGCGAGGCACGGGCATCAGAGCAGCCGTGCTCGTACGACGATCAGCTACCAAAGCGCCTACAGCGTATCCAGACGGTTGCATCGAGATCGACCGCCGGGGCAGCTCCCCTGACAGTCAGGCCCACCCGGCACCGGAGCACGTCCATCGCAGCGTCCTTATGATGCTGAACCTGTGGCCGAGCTTCCGGGGGAACCCCGGGCACTCCGCAGGCAACACCTGGAGACGCTCACCACACGCAAGGTGCTGCTGATTCCGGACGATGTGGCTTCAGCCACACAGTTGCGAGCCTTGCTGCCGCAAAACGGCCGGACCATCATTGTGCCGTCTCAATCGGATCTAGCCTCAAGCTTCGCCCGGCTCCACATTATCACGCAGGAAGGGCCGGCAGTCTTCCCGGCGCAGTTCACGAAAAGAGCCGCGGCTGCGGTCTGCAAAGTCTCCGGCACCGCAGCAACCACTGGAAGCTGGACTCCCATGCCATTTGGGAACACGTCCCGATCGCCTGGCGCCGGTTGAACGTCGAGGAACCCGGCAGGCCGAAGCCCCTATGTACTTAGGCTCAAGCTACGGTGCGCTGAGCCACGTACAGCACTCCAGGGCCAGCTGATGGCAGGCACACGTGATCTGTGAGCTTATGGGTGATCAGTGGGCGGAGCGCTTGCACTTGTGGCTAGCACAACGTCAGGAATCAGCCTGAGATCCGCAGGACTGATCCCATACAACAACGAAGGTCGACCGATTCTTCGGTCGGGCTTTGTCTCTATTGCACAGCGACTGAGGCTGCCTGGATGCGCTCTGTCTCGGAGGAAAAGCCGGATGGCGATCTGCTCAACCTGAGACTGCGCCCCAGTTCTGACCTGTGGGCGTCACGTGTACCCACTACTCCCAGGACCAAACTGCTCGGCGGGCTCACTGGTCGTGCGGTTCAGGATGGGGCAAGCCACCAGGCCAGGAGACGCTGCAAAATCAGCAGGCCGTACATCCCCCGTCCTGAACCTAACCGGGCTGCTTAGTCGCCTGACAGATAGGCAATCATAGGATCCGTCACCAAGGGTACCAGATCGTCGATCATGTGGGGCATAAGATTGTCCATCACCTGAGGCATGATGTCCGGCATCTGCTCCAGCATATAATCCGGCATCGGGATCAGGTCGGCGACCCGATCCAGCATCGTGTCCATAACCTTGGGCATCATCATCGGCAGCAGTTTGGGGAAGAGCATGGGGAAGAGGGGCTTCATCATCGCCAGTGCGCCGGGGACATGCCCCATCACACGCATCATCTTGTCCATGCCGAAGGGCATCGCGTCAATCATCTCCGGCCACATCGTGCCCATCAGATCGGCAAAGCCCTGGGGCGTCATCAACGCGATCATCGCCTCAAAGACTGCCCATTGGGCCTGAACCTCGGGATGGGGATCTGGGAAATCGTAGCCCAGATGCTCGGCTGCGAAGCGAGCCAGATCAACGACCTCTACATCGACCTGCTTCGCCTCACGCGAAACTCTGAGCTGGAATTCGCAGCACGGGCACGCGGCCAGTACCTTCTGCGCACCCACCTCAACCGCCTCGTCGAGGCGCACCTTGCCGATTTCGGCGGCTATCAGTGGCTCCTTGAGTAGCGTCAACACGCTACCGCAACAGTGCGCGGCATCGCGATTGTACGGCATCTCCACAAAGTTCACGTTGGGGATCGACTGGATGAGCTGCCGGGGCTCCTCATAGATCTTCGAGACCCTCCCCATGTGACAGGAGTCGTGCCAAGTAACTGTGATCGGATCTTCGTCGTTCCCGGGGAAGGCGAAGTCGCCGTTCTGCAGTTTCTCAGAGACCACCTCACTATAGTGCTTGGCCTCGATATCGTACTCAAGCCCGAGTTTCTCGGACCACTCCGGATAGGTGTGCCTCCACATCATATTGCAGGCCGGGCAGGACGTGATCACGGTGTCCGCACCAGCGGCCTTCACGGCAGCGACGTTCTTCTTCATCGTCTCGGCGAAGAGCTCCCACTTGCCGGCCACGAGCATAGGCGTACCGCAACAGTTCTCTTTCGGGCCCAGGTATGAGAAGTCAATGCCGACCTCATCGAGAAGACGGGCTGTGGCCATACCGATGTCGTGCTCGACGTAGCTGGCGGTGCAGCCGGCAAAGTAGACTGCCCTGGACCGTCTCCCATTGCCTACATGAGCGTCTCTCAGATCAGCTGGGAACCATTCGTCACGGCGGCGGCGGTAACCGGCCCAGATATTGCCCTGGTCCCTGAGCGCGGCTGCCATCATCTCGAAGGGCGGGAACGTCATCCGGCGATCTTCTTCGATCAACTTACCACGCAGCTTCATCCAGGAGGGTTCAATGGGAAGCGCTGCGGAACACTTGAGGTTACAGAGTTCGCACGTCGTACAGGACAGAATGGAATCCACCATGAACTGGTCCCACTCCTCACGACCCTCCATATACTCTCGGAGCCAATACCACTTGCCACGGGGGCTTTGGCTCTCCCATCCACGACCGTAGTACTGATCACACTCTTGGACACAGTAGCCACATTGGGAGCAGGCATAGGCGTACCAGGCAACATCGCCGGGGATACCGCGAACGGGTTCCGTTGGAGGCTGTTCGCCAACCTGAGACACCACGGCATTGCCGAAAGGCCGGATCAGCGGCTCCATCGCATTGGCCAGAATCAGAGCATAGCTGATGAGCGCGTTATCCAGGACCTTGCCTGGGTTGAGAATGGACTGCGGATCAGACTCCGCCTTGAAGGACCTCATCACCTTCACTCGCTCTGCCCCGAGTACCTTGTCAGCCATCCTGGAGTAGTAGAGCCCCGTTGCATAGGGACGGCCCCCGTGAGACTCAGCGATACGCGAGATCGTCAATGACAGGGGGAAGACGAAGTTGTAGGTAAACTTCCGCTGGTCAGCCGGGATGAAGCCCAGGATCACGACCTCTGGCTCGCCCTTGGGATTGCGTCCACGCCGGACCAGGACGCCTTCCTTCACTACCGGCTTGTCCACTTTGCGCTCGACGTCACCCATCATTTGGCCCAGCCGCGAGAGGGGCACCACGACCTCAGCAGGCACCAAGCTGGGACCCAAGCGCTTGACCGTCATAATGCGGAATCGATGTTCCCATTCGTGATGCGAGATCCGGTCGCTGAGCAGCTCGGCTTCGCACTCTTCCGTCTTCATCCGGGTCTCAATGCCCGCGCGAATCACCTCTGCGTCCCGCTTGCGGAAGGCTAGCGTCAGGATATAGGCAGAGGGCAGCAGCACCCGTTCCTCTATGGGGTGCCCCTGATGCGTCATCAAGGGGGTTCGGTTCTTCATCTCTGCCATGCGCGGATTGATGAAATGCATGGACCAGATCGGAAAATCGGCAGCCAGGATGCCTTCGAGCAGATGCTGCAGGCTACCCGCTTCCGGACATCCCAGAGAGAGAGTTTCCAGCAGCTCATCCGGCTGCACTTTGATGGTCAACTCGGTGATGAGGCCGGTGATACCCTCTGCCTCGTAGATCAGATCCAGATCCTTGCCCTCGAATATGCCGACAGACCCATCACCCTTCACCACACGCGCACTGACGACGGTATCACAGAACCAGCCAGCCTCATAGGATCCATAGCCGGCCCCTCCTTGGGCCAGCCAGCCACCGGCGGTAGCTGAAGGATAACTACTGGGGTAGGAGCAGAGGGTCAACCCCTGCTTCTTCAGCTCGCGGTCGGCCTTCTCCCAGACAATGCCCGCCTGCAACGTCGCGGTCTGGGCTTCTTGATCCACGCTCACCAGCCGTGACAGGCGGAAGAAGTCGACGACGATGCCGCCTTTGACCGGCAGGACTCCACCGTATCCCGATGTAGCTTTCCCGCGGGGGATGAGGGGCACGCGTTCTTGAGCGGCCCATTTGACCAACGCCACGATCTCCTCCTCGGAGGCAGGCTGTACAACAGCATCGGCGAGCGGATTGCCGATCAGCGGCTTGATCATACTCGGCATCTCACCGATGTCGTGGCTGTAGAGCTTGCGCTCAACACGCCGGATCGTCATCCTATCGCCGAACCGGCGGTCCAGCCATCCAATCTGTGAAGCAGATAAACGCGACATGCAAGGTCTCCTAACAGTAAAGGATCTGACAGTAAGCAACGATATGGGAACACGTCCACCGTAAGGTGGGATACGGCAGCAGCGGTTAACCGCGATTCACAATACTTGCGCGCTCTTTCAGAAGGTCGGCCACGAAGCTGCGCAGGATCTCGATCGCATCCAGGATACGGGGATCGCTAAGGGAGTAGTAGATCGAGGTGCCATCACGCTCCGAAGTCACCAGGCCACGTTCACGCAGGATCCGCATGTGATGCGAGACCGTCGATTGTGCGATATCCAGTGCCTGGGTGAGCTCAGTCACATTCCGCGCGCGCTCGGCCACCAGATGCAGAAGCATCAGACGCTTGGGGTCACCAATGCCCTCGCAGATGTAGCGGTGGAACAGTATGATCTCTTCTTCAGTCATAGGGGGCATCGGACCTCCCGAAAAACGAACCATCTATATAAATCAATATGCACATATTATAGGGGAATTCGAGAACAAGACAATAGGCAGCATAGCGGAATGAGGAGAAGCGCCGGAGGGGTACAGAGATAACGGCGTGGCTGGCAAGCCACACCGTTTGAGCTATAATGCCGAAGGTGGGAGTCGAACCCACATGGGCTAAGCCCGAGCGAGTTTGAGTCGCTTGCGTCTGCCTATTCCGCCACTTCGGCCGGAGAGCCAAGTATAACCAGGTTTTGGAGCGCGTCAAGTAGACTATGACTATCGCACCCGAGACGTGGGATGAGGAAGCACTCGTCAAGGCCGCGCAGCGCGGGCAGATGAATGCCTTTAATGAACTCATCCTTCACTACCAAGGCCAGGTCTTCAACTTAGCTTACCACATCATGCATGATCCCGCGGCGGCCGATGATGCGACGCAAGAATCGTTCATCTCGGCGTACCGCTCCATCGACAGATTCCGTGGGGGATCGTTTCGTTCGTGGCTATTCCGCATCGTGACCAATGCCTGCTACGATGAACTGCGCCGCCGAAAACGGCGCCCAAACGTCTCGTGGGACGATTTCGGGGATATGGATGAGGAGGCAAACCCGCATCTTGTGAATGGCGGGCCGAAACCAGAAGAGTCGCTACAGCAACAGGAATTGCGCGCACTACTGGAACGTTCCATAGCCAAACTGCCCGAGCATCACCGAACGACGATCGTACTGATAGACCGCATAGGACTGTCATATGCGGAGGCGGCTAAGGTCATGAATGTCGCGCTGGGCACGGTGAAATCGCGCCTGGCGCGGGCCCGAAGAGAGATGCAGTCACTGCTCCAAGCGGAACGGGAACTTTTGCCCGCACGCTTTCGTCTATAGGGTAGCCAGCAATGTGGGAGGCAACTGAGTCATGACCCGGAAGACATGGAGCACGGTGGACGTTTCGGCCTACCTGGACGGCGAATTGGCGCCAGGGGTCCGGGTCGCCTTCGAAACCACTGTCTCACAAGATCCTGATCTGCAGCATCGCGTCGCCGAGATGCGCCAGGTTGTGCTGCTGATGAGAGCAGTTCCTCTGCAGGAGCCCCCACGCAACTACCTCTTGACACCGGCAATGGTAGGCGAGCCCAAGCCCCGAACCCAACGACGGAGACTCCCATTGCTTATGATGCGCATTGCCACGTCCGTCGCTGCGGTAGCCTTTGCCGTTGCGTCCGGACTGACCCTGATGCAGCGAGGGATCACGCCGCAGTTGATGACGCAGTCAAGAGAACTACCGGCGGCTGCGATCCTGCTGGAGAAGGCAACTGCGAGCGACGAGATGGAGATGCTCGAGGCTCCCGTGGCGCAAGCCGTGCCGGCCGAAGAACCTGCTGAGAGTGAAGCCCCGGCAGCACCCGAGGTCGAGAAGGCAGTGGAGCATGAGGTAGAGGTCGATAGGGTGGTAGTACCCGAGGCCCCCGATGAGCCTATCTTCAGCACGCAAGCCACGGTGGAAGTCGACGAGCCAAGCGTAGCCGGCGATGAAGGAGTGCCTGCAACAGAACTCGGCATAGGCGATGACGGGGAAGTACCCACACCGGAAATCGGCATAGGCGGCGGAGGGGAAGCATCCCCACCCGAAGGAGACGCAGCAGGTACCGAGGCACCAGCTGAAGTAACTGATGCCGCCGACGGCGTAGCGGATACCACAGACGCGCCCCCAGAAGAAGCTATGCAGGCTGAAGAAGAAGCGGCTCCCGCCGAAGTAGCAGCAGCTGAAGCGGTAGCAGAACGCGAGGAAGCGATGGCTGCAGAGGAGCCAATGCTACCGGCTGAGGCCGCTGCAGAGACAACTACGGGAGATGACTCGCAGGCAGCAACCCGCGCAATGCCACAAGACGATCCCGCGCCGGAAATGGCAGGAGAAGCTATCGAGACAACGGGGGCCGCGCCAAGAACCACGAGCGCTGCCCCAGCCGTGTGGGCCCCTATTGGATTGGGCGTCGTAACAGCTGCGCTGGCGGGGATCACTTTCTGGATGTCCCGACGCCAGCTCGATTGAGCACCAAGCGAAGAGACAGATTACCATACATGTACCGGTTGGGATAGACTTGGAGAGATTACGAGACACCGAGGGCCAAGATCCTGCACTGCACTACTGCGCTACGTGCGGGACTTTGCTTGAGGACAAATTCGCCTTTGGACAAATGCGGCGCTACTGCAGCGTCTGCAATCGGACTGTCTTTCACGAGCACAAAGTTGCGGCGGCGGTTCTGGTCACGGACCGCGAGAATCGCGTCCTGCTCGTGCGTCGCGCGATGAATCCCCGCCAGGGATTCTGGAGTCTGCCTGCAGGCTTCGTAGACTATGGCGAGTCTCCTGAGGAGGCCGCCTGCCGCGAGTGTCTTGAGGAAACCGGGTTGAGCACCGAGATCGAGGATGTCATCGAGATTGTCTCCGGGCACCTTCGTGCCCGCGGACGCGAGCACTCCGGCGGCGCCGATGTCGTGATCGTCTACCGCGGTCACATCACGGGAGGCACCCTCCAGGCAGCAGACGACGCCGAAGACGCCGGCTTCTTCGCACCGGAGCAGCTCCCGCCGCTGGCCTTCGAGGCGACCCGCAGAGCGGTGGCGACATGGCTGCCGCAGAACAATGGTTGCGCAGAGGAGCCAGAGACTTGAGACGCGGATATCTGTCACTGATGCTCATCTTGGCCTTGGCCGGCATCAGCGGCTGCGGCTCCGTGATTGCTGCTGACGGACCGCGCGGCGTTGAGGCCCCACTTGGCGTCGATGCAGCACCGCCACAGGCCGAGAGGTCCGTGACGCCGACGGCAACGGTAACGCCCACCGCCACGGCCACGGCCATGCCGCAGCCCACAGATACCGCGGTCCCAACCCAGACACCACAGTCAACCGCGACGCCCGCGCTGGGTCCATCACCGACGCCACAGCCAACGTTGCCGCCGACGGCAACGTACCCGCCGCCACCTGAATCGGTGAACGTGCCCATTCTGATGTATCACTACGTCTCCGAATTGCCGCCAGATGCCGATGTCTACCGCCGGGATCTGACCGTGCTACCGGAGCGTTTTGAGGCACAGCTGCAGTATCTGTTCCGTGAGGGCTACCAGGCTGTGACCCTGGCCGATGTCCACGCCAGACTCACCACCGGGAAACCGCTGCCGGCGCGGCCTATCGTGCTCACATTTGACGATGGGTACAAGGATGCCTATACCATCGTTACGCCTCTCCTGCAGCAGTTTGGCTTTGTAGGTGAGTTCTTCGTGCTGGCTACCCCGGCGCACTACGAAGCCGAGAGCTATCTTTCGTGGCATGAGATGCAGGAGATGGCTGCCGTCGGCATGTCCATTCAAGCGCACGGACGGGATCACGTGGATCTGACTAACCGCCCTTACGACTTCCTGGTCTACCAGATTCTGGGGGCTCGTGAGGCCGTGGAGGCGCACACAGGGGCGCCCGCCCAGTTTTTCTGCTATCCGTCCGGTCGTCACGATGCGGATGCCGAAGCCGTCGTTGCATCCGCCGGCTACTTGGGGGGCGTCACCACTGCGTGGGGCAATGGGCTCTCACTGGACAATGCCTACACCTGGCCGCGCATCCGCATCAAGGGAGCGTGG
>CBFCZM010000004.1:0-28765 GCA_965602565.1 uncultured Anaerolineae bacterium | reverse complement strand
ACAGAGAACGGGGACGATGAAGAGGCTGTTGAGGACGCGGCTGCTGAGCCAGCGGAATCCGAGGCTTAGTTCACCAGCAGCTCTTCTGATGTGAATGCGGCTCGCTGACTAGCGTGGCGCCTGCTGGATTGAGCCGCACAGTTTGCCGGGGCAAGGTACCCGGTAACGAGGGGCACCGTGCGCACCCCCGTCACTGACGGGGGTGTTCCTTGTCGAGCTTCTTTCGCGTCGAGACTACGGCACGGCGATGTATGTGCTGGACAGAAGCCGGACAAAGCCATGTATTTCGACCACCTGTTGGAGACAGGGGTTGCCCGCGATACGACATGAACTATAATCCCAACTTGAGGTGATCGGAGGCAGGTATTGCTCAGTGAGCAGACGGGCGAGGCTTTGGAACCGGTAGCGGTGGCTCAGGATGACCAGGAGCCCTCGATCGGTCGATCCTTTGGGTTCCGCTCCTGGCTACAGGATACGCTGGAGACCTTGCTTCTAGCGGCTATCCTCTTTCTTGTGATAAACGTGCTGACCGGACGTTACCAGGTCCACGGGCAAAGCATGGAACCAAGCCTGTACGATGGCCAATACCTGGTTGCGAGCAAGGTTGCCTATTGGCTACAGGCGGCTGAGCGCGGCGATGTGGTTGTGCTGAACCCACCAAACCGCGACAGCGTTGTTCCCTATATCAAGCGTGTCATCGGCTTGCCGGGGGACTTGGTCGAGGTGCGCGATCAGCGTGTCTGGGTGAATGGCATCGCACTGAATGAACCCTACACCAGCGCGCCGCCGAACTACGACGGGAACTGGGTTGTGGCCGCTGGGGAGTACCTTGTGTTTGGGGATAACCGCAACAACTCGAGCGATTCACATTCTTGGGGCCTGTTGCCGGAAGACAATATCCTTGGCAAAGCTTTCTTCTTGTACTGGCCACCGGAGTCCTGGGGCAAGATCCCTCACTATGTTTTTCCTGAGCTAGAATCTGCACAATAGTGGTGTAAAACGTGAATACTTCCGGCATTTCGACGGCGGAAGCTCATGCCAGTCCCGAGATCGTACAGAAGTCAACGCGCGCAGGGACGGCGTGGGCCTGGATCCGTGATATTGTTGAGACCCTGATCTTGGCGGTGATCATCTTTGTGTTGGTCAACTCGCTGACCGGGAGGTATGAAGTCCAGTCAATCAGCATGGAACCGACCTTGCACGAGGGGCAGTATCTGATCGTGAGCAAGGTGGCGTACTGGTTGCACGAGCCGCAGCGTGGGGACATCGTGGTGCTTGAACCTCCGGATCACCGGAGCGCGATTCCCTATATCAAGCGTGTCATTGGGCTGCCCGGCGAGCATATGGTTATCCGTGATGGGCGGGTCTGGATCGATGGTGTGGCCCTCAACGAGCCCTATGTGAGTGGCCCTGCCCTCTACCAAGAGGACGTCATTCTGGGGCCGGACGAGTACCTGGTGCTAGGTGACAACCGCAACAATTCCAGCGACTCTCATGTGTGGGGGAGCCTGCCTGCAGACAATATTCTGGGCAAGACAGTTTTTCGGTATTGGCCACCGGAGAAATGGGGCATGATGCCTCACTATGGCTTCCCGGAGCTGGAGGAGATGTGATGAATCGTCAAGAGCTGACACGCTATATCGACCATACACTGTTGAAGCCGGAGGCTACACCCGATGCCGTGGTGCTGGTTTGTCGCGAGGCTGTAGCCTATCATTTTGCCGCAGTGTGCGTGAATCCCGTTTTCGTGCCGCTGGTAGCCAAGGAACTCGCAGGCAGTGATGTGGCCGTTTGCTCGGTCGTTGGTTTCCCACTTGGTGCGACATCCACGGCGTCCAAAGTCTGCGAGACGGAACTGGCTGTGGCCAAAGGGGCGACTGAGATCGATATGGTGATTCCTGTCGGGCTGCTTAAGGCGGGCAAGACGAGAGAAGTGCGTGAGGATATCGCCGCTGTGGCGGCTGCGTGTCATGGTCAGGGCGCTATTCTCAAGGTGATATTGGAGACGGCTCTGCTGACGGATGACGAAAAGGTCACCGCGTGCAGGCTCTGCCAGGAGGCCGGTGCCGATTTCGTCAAGACGTCTACCGGCTTCTCCACCGGTGGAGCAACGGCCGCGGACATCGCATTGATGCGCAAGACGGTCGGCCCTGATATGGGCGTCAAGGCCGCCGGCGGCATCCACAACTACGCAGAAGCCATGGCAATGATTGAGGCCGGCGCTACGCGCATCGGTGCGAGCAAGGGCATTGCCATTGTCGAGGGGGCGCCTGAATCATGAGCTATAGCTGTCCCAAGTGTGCCTTTGGCACGCTGAAACCGACTCGGATCACGTATCTGCGCCGGTGGGGAGATCAGATGGTCACGCTGCCGAACTTTGCGGCCTGGCGGTGCGACTCGTGCAGCTATACGCGCTATGACGGCGCGGCATTGGCGCAGCTCGAGATGATCTTTGGGCCTGATGTGGAATCCCTGGCGGAGCCTTCGCTCTGGCGGATACACTCGGCTGAGGGGCCGGGCGAGCGAGGCCCCCACCGCTGGTCCTACTAGACCCGCAATTCGGACAAACGCAATACCGCGGCTGCCTCGCCTGGAGTCAGCCGTGGCTGTATATCACGGAGCTCAGGGGTTCTAGATCAGGAGGAGCGAAATGAATGGAAGGCAGTCGTGCGATGCTTTGGTGCTGGTAATCGGGGCAGGCCCCGCGGGTCTCTTCGCGACGGGGGCATTAGCCGAGAAGGGGATCAATGTCATCCTTCTCAATCGCGACTTCAAGCCGGGGGGGCTGGCCGAGTACGGCATCTACCACGCCAAGCACAGGGTCAAGTCTGTGCTGCGGAAGCAGTTCCACAAGATCCTGGCCATGCCGGAGGTAGCCTATCACGGCAATGTGACTGTCGGAGACCAGGGGGATCTGACCTTTGCCCAGCTGCAAGAGATGGGGTTCAGTGCGATCGTGGTGACTGTGGGCGCGCAGGCCACGAAGTGGCTGGGGCTGCCGGGGGAGCAACTGACCGGCGTCCATCACGCCAAGGAGCTCATCTATGCCTATAATGATCTCCCGCCCTTTAGCGAGCAAACCTTCGAGATCGGCAAACGTGTGGCCCTGATCGGAGTGGGTAACGTGATGGCAGATATCGCTCGCTGGCTGGTCCGTGACCGCAAGGTCGACGAAGTGGTCGCTGTCGCCCGCCGGGGCCCGGCTGAGGTGAAATTCACCCGCCAGGAGTTCGAGCACGTCGCTGCCAACCTGGATCTACCGACCTTCGATCAGGAGATCGAGCGGGTGCGTGGGCGGATGGAGGACGTCAACCAGGACGTTGATGCCGCCAAGGACTTCATCCTCTCCGCGCTTGGCCGGGCCGAGCGGCCCGTCTCCGATACACGGGTCAGTCTCCGCTTCCTCTCCTCGCCCAGCCGCATCTTGGGAGATGATGCCGGCCACGTGGTCGGCCTTGAGGCTGAGGATACGGCTTTGACGCTGACCAACGCGGGCGTCACGCGCGCCACACGGTTGGGGACCACCCATGTGCTGGATGTGGATACCGTGATCTTCTGCATCGGCGATCGCGTGAGTGACGACTTTGGGCTGCCGATCCAATGGAACTCATTTGTCAAGCATCCTGAGCCCTGCTATGCGGTCAACGGCGTGTCGTTCGAGGCCTATGACCCGGAATGCGGCGAAGCTCTGCAGGGGGTCTTCGTGGCAGGCTGGGCGCGCGAGGCCAGCACGGGCCAGGTAGCGTCAGCGCGCAAGGACGCACTCAGCTGTGTCAGCGCTGTCTCCGCTTACCTCGACGCGACCGAGTGTCCTTCCGGCGCCGCTGCTGCCCGGGAGCGCTTGCTCGCGGCATTTGCGGAGTCAGGCAAACCTGTGATCACCAACCAGGATGCGTTCCGCCTGAACGAGATCGAGACAGAGGAGGCTGCGCGCCGCGGTGTCGAAGCCTTCCGCTTTGATACCAACGCCGCGATGCTGGAGGCTTTGGGATTGTAGGCGT
This sequence comes from uncultured Anaerolineae bacterium, assembly GCA_965602565.1. Classification (GTDB taxonomy): domain Bacteria; phylum Chloroflexota; class Anaerolineae; order B4-G1; family SLSP01; genus PWVB01. Next base: position 24,764 of record CBFCZM010000004.1, on the reverse strand, counting down.
GATCTGAGATCGCGCTCAGGCCCGAGGCGCCTACTGTGCTGGGTATCATCATGGGTGCGCGCGCGTGTCCTAATCCTTGACAAATCCCGACGATCCATTACAATGCCCAGCACCTGAGCCGAGATAGCTCAGTCCGGTAGAGCAGTGGACTGAAAATCCATGTGTCCCCGGTTCGATTCCGGGTCTCGGCACAAGGCAGCGTGGGTGGACTCCTTCAGTCCACCCACTTTTCCTGTTTGTGCATTGCCCTCCCAGCAGGATCCGGCGGATAATGGATGTGGAGCCGTTTGCTGTCCGCATCTCATCCTCGGGCAGTGCCCCACTGATGATCAAGCCCGAAGAGAGGCGGCCGATGGAAACGCGTGCGCTCGATCTCAAGGCAGAGAAGCAGGCGACGCTGCAACGGGCCCACCGTCCTTACACGTTGCTGGCCCACGCTTCCTATGGCGGCATGGACCGTGTTGCCGGGAAGGCGACGACTCACGCGGACATAATCACGGAACCCCGTGGCGTCCGGACAATCCGTGATTCAAATCCCTAGTTGGTGCCGATTCGTGGTTATCTGGTGCAGTGATTCACCTCGGTGCGGGCTGCGGCGGAACTTTCCACACTTCCTCATCGTCTTGAGAGCAGGAGAGACAGGGAATCAGCTTCCCCAATCCCCGAGTCGATGTGGCTGATTCCGTCACAGTGAGAGGAGACGACGATGATCAGGAAAGTGATCCCGGTTGTGATGAGCGCGATGCTGTTGGCTACGACTGCAGTTACGCCGGCGCTGGCCCAGAGCCGCGGCGCCCCCCCCGATCCGGAGTATATTGAGGCGATTGAGGAGACAGCGGCTATGGTGTGGGATCCCAGGGCCCAGGCGCTGGTGGAGAAGTACGGGCTGAATATCGTCAATGTGACGTGGGAGGATACGGGCCGCTACTACGATTCCTCCGTCGGGCCGAATATCTCCGACGTCACCATTCAGGTACAGCACCGCAGCCCCGAGCGCGGCGACTATGATCTCACGCTGATGCCCGTGATCCGCTATCCCAACTTCAGCGATCTGACGGCCGACATCTCGCCTGACGACTTCTATCTCTTGGTCGGCAACGAGGACGGCGAGGAGTTGGAGCGCGTGACGCTGACCGAGTACCTCAGCCAGCTGCCTCGCTACCTGAGCGATCCCGATTCGTGGCCCGGGGACGAAGTCTCGCTGATGGCTCGCCGCGACACGCACGTGCTGGTGAGTGCGCAGGCCGCGTTCCTACCGGTGCCCGAGGAGGGCATGGCAGAGTTCAACCCCGTAATCTTCAACTATCAGTCCTATCAGGGCGACCCCGCGGTGCTGACGATCGTGGCGACCCGTGAGGGCACCAGTGCGACCATCATCGACAATGTGCGGGATGCGTTCCCGTCCGGCTTCTCCTGGGGACAGCGGCTTTTCTTCAACCAGGACGGCGAGCGTGCCAGCTTCACCGGCCAACGTCTGAGCGACTTTTCTGAGGCAGAGTCTGCGTCCGTGCGGGACGACGATCCGCCCGCAGAGGACACAGCCCCCGAGGCGGCGGGTGAGGCGGGCCTGAATGTGGTCCTGCTGATCCAGGTACCGCTCAAGCAGAAGCAGCCGATGCGCTTCATGGAGGAGAGCATGTCGCTCGGGATGGCGCCGGCCGCCGCGGAGATGGAGATGGACAAGGCCTCGGATGTTGAGGCCGCTGTGATCGGCCACGGTGAGGTGGAGGGACCGTTCACCGAGATCGATTTTCTGAAGATCGAGCGTGATCCGGACTATCCCATCCGTGTGACCGTGCAGTTCTACAAGGCGACCAGCAACGGTGTTATCTCAGAAGCCGATGTCGAGGAGATCGCGGATCAGATACAGCGGGTCTATGACGAGGCCGACTACGTGGGCAGTTTGGTTGTTGGCGGCCCTTCTGACCGCCCGACCGAACACGACGGTCCGAAGGTTGAGCCCGCCGACTGGTGGGTAGTCTTCTGGCAGCAGTTTGAGGATAATACCGGCATAGATCGCGAGAAGGCGATCTCGCTCTGGCGGCGTCTGGGGATCAAGGCCTGGCAGTGGTGGCCGTTCCCGCGTCCGTTGCAGAGAGAGTAGCAGAATTCGAGAATAGAGAATGAAAGAATCGGAGAATCAGCGAATCCAGAATGAGCGAATGAAAACCGGTAGGTCTCTGCCAGTCTTACGTTCTGTCATTCGCTGATTCTGCCGTACAACTCCGGTCGCCGGTCCCCGACAGTGTCCAGCTCGAACTCGCCCGGACGCAGCACGATCCGCTTCTCACGTGCCGCGTGCGGTTCGATGTCGGCGTAGCAGATCTCCTCACCCGCTTCAGCTTCCGCCAGCACGTTGCCCCGGGGATCTGTGATCTGGCTGTGGCCGAAGAACCTGAACCCGCTTTCCGCGCCACAGCGGTTACAGGCCAGGACGAAGACTCGGTTCTCCAGCGCTCTCGTCCGGGTAACGAATTGCGGCGCATTCTGAGAGCCATCGGGCCAGTTCGTGGGGAGTGCAATGATGTCGGCGCCTTCCAGCGCCAGCGCCCGTATGCCCTCGGGGAAACGCAGATCGTAGCAGATGTTGATGCCGATGCGCCCGATTTCGGTCTCCCAGACCAGGAAGCCTGTGTTGCCGGGCGTCGTGAAGCGATCCACTCCCAGCAGGGGGAGGTGTGCCTTACGGTAGACGCCGATCAGCCCCTCAGGGCCGACCAGCGCGGCGCTGTTGTAGACGGTGTCAGGGTCGCCGGTCTTCTCCAGCAGACCGACCACTACGTAGGGGCCACCGGTGCCGGTATCATTGCCCCGGCATAGCGTGGTCAGGGCTGCGGTCGTCGGGCCGGGGATGGTCTCCGCGATCTCTCGGGCACTCGCCAAGTCGGCGAAGCCGTACCCGGTGGTGGCGCATTCAGGGAAGACGGTCAGTTGGGTGCCCTGCGCGAGGGTCCTCTCAAAGAGGGCGCTGACGTGGGACAGGTTCTGTTCGCAGGCGCCCAGCTGCGGATCCATTTGCACTACGGCGACCTTCACAGACATAGGGGATCCTCCTTGGCCAGGTGGTGACTATCCTTACAGTGCGGGACTAGACGTGCGCTTGCGCTACGAGCCTGAGATCGTGGCCATGACGATGCGGCGTAGGAAGGCTTGAATCTCTTCCCGTGTGCCTGCTGCGTCCACGAAACACCAGCGCTCCGGCTCAGATCTGATGAGATCCAGGTATCCTTCGCGTACGCGTTGGTGAAAGGCCAGGGCCTCGCGGTCGAGCCGGTTGAGTGCCTCGCCACTGGACTCACGTCGCTGCAGCCCAATCTCGGGGGAAACATCGAGATAGAGTGTCAGGTCCGGTTTGAGCCCTCGCGTGGCGAATCCGGTGATGGCGCGGAGATCCGACAGCGATAGCCCGCGCCCATAGCCTTGGTAGGCATAGGTGCTGTCGAAGAAGCGATCGCATAGGACAACCTGGCCCGCCTCAAGTGCCGGCAGGATCACCTCGCCGACATGCTGTGCACGAGAGGCGGAGTACAGGAGGATCTCCGCCTGTGAGGTCATCTCGGTGTTCGCACAATCGTGCAGGATGTCGCGGATCTGTTCCCCAACCGGCGTCCCGCCGGGTTCGCGCGTGGCTACGACATCGAAGCCCTGATCGACCAACCAGGGCGCCAGGCGCCGCATCTGGGTGGTCTTGCCGCTGCCGTCGGGTCCCTCAAATGTGATAAACCAGCCGCGCATGGAAGTGTATGTCCCCTTGATCACGATGTGGGTCCGGGACCGGCAAGTTGGGTCAACGAGGCCCTGGACTAGGCGAGCTTTCGGCTCTCGCGGTAGATCCGGACGCTCCGGTAGGGCTCCTCACCAAAAGAGCGCGAGTTGAGCTTCGACTTCGAAGCCAAGTCATGTTGATACCGGCGCACGAAGGCGCTCTGCGGCGACAGACTCACAGCCTGCTCACCCTGAAGTACGCGGCTGATGGCGTTCTCGGCTTCTCCCATGGCCATGGTAAAGGGATCTGTCTCACTGTCGCTCAGCTTGAAGAGATCCTTGAGAAAGGTCTCCAGTTGGGCGGAGGTGTTGGCGCGGAGGACATAGATCGGCACCCCACGTCGTTCAGCGTCCGTGACCACGCGCGGGCGTTTTCGGTAGTATTGTTTTGTGGTGAGGAAGACGTGTGACCCCTTCAGGTGGTCCACAATCTGGACCGGAACCCGCAGGTTCTGAGCTGCGTGGAGCAGCCGGTTTCGGGCCACACCGAACGGATAGATGGACTTCTCCTTAAGCGTGCGCCGCTCGCGCCCGGCGGGTAGTGGTGGAAGCCTGCGCTCCACCGGTTCGCGGCGGTTAGTGTTTGTGTTCTGGCGCTGATCAGCGGGGGCCGATCGCACCTGTTCTGTATGCACTTCACCTGTGTCATCCCTGTACCGCAGCTCTTCGGGCATTTCGCGCCCGCGCAGGAGCGCGTCCACGGCTTCGGTGATGTTGCGGTGCACCAGCAACCGCTGGCGATCGTGTAGTTCCACCAGAATACTGAAGGTCGGCGGGGCCCGGCGCTCGAGCACGGTCTTCTGTGTGCCACGGCGGCGCGCCTCCTCGTCGGATAGGGTCACGCTCTCAATGCCGCCGACAAGATCTGACAGCGTTGGGTTGAGCAGCAGGTTGTCCAGTGTGTTACCATGTGCGGTGGCGATGAGCTGCACGCCGCGCTCTGCGATGGTTCGGGCGGCCATGGCTTCCATCTCACGTCCGATCTCGTCGATGACAATGACCTCGGGGTTGTGATTCTCCACTGCCTCAATCATCACCTCGTGCTGGAGGCTGGGCATCGCGACCTGCATACGTCGAGCGCGGCCAACGGCTGGATGCGGAATGTCGCCATCTCCACCGATCTCGTTGGAGGTGTCGACGATCACGACGCGTTTGGTGTCGGCCAGCACACGGGCTGCTTCTCGCAACATAGTCGTCTTCCCGACGCCAGGGCGGCCCAACAGCAGCACACTTTCGCCGGATTCGATGAGATCCTCGATGATCGAGATGGTGCCAAAGACGGCGCGCCCGACGCGGCACGTGAGGCCCACGACTTGACCCTTTCGGTTGCGGATGCCCGCGATCCGGTGGAGGGTGCGGGCGATGCCAGATCGGTTGTCGGCGTCGAACTCTCCGACGCGATCAACGACCCAGTCGATATCCTCTCGGGTGACTTCCTGATCGCGCAGCACGATCTCACCATCCGTATAGCGCGCGGTTGGTACCCGACCCAGGTCCAGGATGACCTCAAGTAGATCATCGCGACGCCCAATACTGTCCACGGCCTGCCGGATTGCCGGCGGCAGGACCTGCATCAGGGAATCCAGGTTGTCGACGATAGGCTGTCTTGTTGCTCCAAGCATAGCGAGTTCGACGTGCTCAGCTGCCGTATTCATAGGTTTCACCATTCCGAGTCACGAGATTTGATCACAGAGATTGTACCACGGCAGAAGTCGATGGCAAAGCGCGGGAGCGTAGTCAGGTCTTCCTCCTGATCCCCAGTATAATGCGTTGGTGGGCCGCTGTCGTGGAGAGGATAGGATATGATCGTCACGGTAACCCCTAACCCAGTTGTGGATCGCACGCTGACCGTACCGCGGATCGTGATGGATGAAGTGGTGCGGGCCAGCGAGGTGCGAGAGGATTGGGGCGGGAAAGGGTTCAACGTTTCGCGTGCATTGCAGTCGTTTGGGCGAGAGAGTGTCGCCCTGGGGTTTCTGGGGGGCGCCGCCGGCGCGAAGGTGGCATCCGGTTTGCGTGCCCACGGTATCCAACTCACTGCCGTGCCCGTTGCCGAGGAGACGCGCACGAATATCGTCATCACCGAGGCCGACACGAAGCGGTATGTCAAGGTCAACGAAGCCGGCCCCACGATCAGCCGTGAAGAACAGATGGTCTTTTTCGAATATGTGGATAATCTTGTGCAAGCAGGTGATACCTGGGCACTCTGCGGCAGCTTGCCTCCGGGCCTGCCGCTCGATTTCTACGCGCAGTTGACGGATCGATTGCACAATGCTGGGGCAAAGGTGCTCCTGGATGCCAGTGGGGAGGCATTCCGGACCGGGCTGTCCGCGTGTCCGGACATCATCAAGCCCAATGATGTTGAGGCCGCCGCTGTGTTGGGCGAGGCCATTGCAGTCCCGGTGCAGGCGGCGAGGGCTGTGGATAAGTTTGTGGAAATGGGGATAACTTCGGTCGCGCTCTCCTTGGGGGCTGCCGGTCTGATGCTGGCGTCAGGATCATCGCGCATCTGGGCCAAACCACCCCCTGTACACGCGCGGAATCCCGTTGGGGCCGGCGATGCGTTGGTTGCCGGCATCGTGTGGGCATTCTCGGAGGGGCTGAGTCTCGCCGAGGTCGCCCGCTGGGGTGTGGCCTCGGGCACGGCGGCAGCCGTGCGCGAGGGCGTGAGTGTCGGTACACGAAGCGAGATCGAGACACTCTATGCTCAAGTCAGGTTCGCCACGTGGCCGGAGGATCTCTGATATGGAACCACTGTTGATTGCTGTTGCGCCGTCGATTCCGCCATATATGCGCGCCGGTTTGCCGCCACTGGACGTATCACCTGGGGGGATCGCGGATGAGGTCGTGCGTGCGTGGAATGCCGGCGCGAGTATTGCGCATCTGCATGTCTGGGATGAGTGCGGCCAGCCAACGCAGGACCTGGCGGCCTTCAACCGCACGATCCGGTACATCCGCGAGCGGTGCGATATCCTCATCGAGGGATCCACTGGGGGCTTCAACGATCTCACCCCTGCAGAACGGTCGGTCTCCTTGCAGGCGGAAATCGAGATGGCCTCCCTGAATCCGGGTTCGGTGAACTACGATGCCGGGGTCTACATCAATGCGCCGGATGCGGTTGCCTATTGGGCGGAGGAGATGCACGGGAGACGGATCAAGCCCGACGTGGCGATATTCGAAGCCGGCATGATAGCGAACACGGTGCGCTTGATTGAACGAGGGTGGATGGAGGCACCCTATCTCTTCAGCTTTGTGCTGGGACAGCCGGGGGCAATGGAGGCCACGGCCCGCAATCTCTGCTTCCTGAGCCAGGGCCTTCCTGCCGGATCGCAGTGGGCGGCTGTCGGTCACGGCGGCCACGATCTGCGTATCGCCGTGATGGCCATGAGTATGGGCGGTCACGTGCGCGCCGGGTTTGAGGACAACGCCACCTATCGGCCCGGCGAGCCGGCAGCCAGCAACGCGCAGTTGGTCGAGCGTCTCGCTCGCATTGCCCGCGAGCTGGGGCGTGAGGTGGCGACGCCGACCCAGGCGCGGGAGATACTAGCGCTGGGGGGTTGCTAGCGCAGGCAATGGACTTGCGGCCGAGATCGGTCTGGGCCGCAAGATGTCGCCGCGCAAGATGCCTGCCGTCGGCGGCAGCGCCACGTCGTTCTAGGAACGTACGGCGACGAGCGCCATCCATTCCTCCTGCTGCCGGCGCTCGATGACCTGCAACCCTGTGGCTTCCAGGGCGGCGGCGACATCGTCGGCTTGCTCTTCCAGAATGCCGGAGACGACCAGGCTACCACCGGGCCGGACGCGTTCGGCGAGCCCCGACTTCGCCATACTGATGATGATGGGTGCGAGGATGTTGGCTAACACCAGATCATAGGCCGCCGTCACATCTTCGAGCGATCCGTGAACAAGGTCGATCCGGTCGCTGAGTTGGTTGGCGGCCGCATTGCTCCGGGCAGCGATGACGGCATCCTCATCATTGTCGACTGCGAGGATGTGGCCGGCACCGAGTTTGGCCGCTGCCATCGCCAGAATCCCGGTGCCCGTGCCCAGGTCGAGCACCTCCGCATTGGGCCTCACCAGCGCTTCGGTGGCCAGCACGCACAGCTGGGTGGTAGGGTGTAGGCCGGTGCCGAAAGCCATGCCGGGATCCATCTCTAGAATGAGCTTATCCGGCCCAGGTGTGTACGAGCGCCAGGAAGGCTTGATGACCACACGCCGCCCAACATGGAGGACGGGAATCTGCTCCCTGAATAGGGCGGTCCAGTCCTGATCCTGCACCGGTCTGAAGACCGGTGCGGGGATCACGGGCCAGATGTGGCGCAGATGCCCAAGGCCTGCTTCAACCTTGCGCCGGCGCTCGTCGATGTGCCCATCGATGAGCAGGTAGGCCTTGACTGTGACCGGAGATGCAAGGTTCGAACCGGTGCCCTCGAGCACGTTATCATCAACGCCGAAGTCAAACGCAACCCCTTGGGGGGCGTACCGGCTCAGGACTTCTGCGACGGCTTCCGCTGCTTCTCCGCTAACACGGATGCTGGCTTCTAGCCACTCCATACATCTAGAGCCCCAAGGCTTCCCTGACGCGATCGACGAAGCTCTGCTTGTCCTCAATCACAACTTCGGTACCCAGTGTGGCGCCCAACTGCTGGAAGAGCTCCTTTTGTTCCTCGGTGAGCCGCTTGGGGATCGCGACCTGGGTCACGATGAGTTCATCGCCGCGCCCATTCCTGCGTAGTTGTGGGATCCCCAGCCCGCGCAGGCGGAAAACCGCACCGGCCTGCGTACCGGCAGGCACGGTGATCTGACGGTCACCGTCCAGTGTCGGCACGGTGACGGTATCGCCAAGTGCCGCTTGTGCCACACTGATCTTCAGTTCCAGGATCACATCCGTGTCGCGGCGTTTGAAGTATGCGTGTGGCTTGACGTTGAGCGTGATATACAGGTTCCCGTTGGGTCCGTTGAGCTCACCGGGCTCTCCCTGGCCGGAGACGCGGATCGTCATGTTGTCGTCGACGCCCGCGGGAATCGAGACTTGGATCCGCCGGTTAGCATAGGTCCTGCCGCTCCCGTGACACTCGTGACACGGCGTTCGGACCACGGTTCGCTTGCCATTACAGCGTGGGCAGGTCGTGATGTTCACAAATGATCCCAGCAGCGTGTGCTGGACCTGGCGGGTCTGACCGGAGCCGCCGCATTCGGTGCATGTCTCCGGTGAGGTCCCTGGTTCGGCGCCGGACCCACTGCATACCGGGCACACTTCTTGCCGCCGGACTTCGACTTCCCTATCAACACCGAAGGCCGCCTCCTCAAACGGGATATTGAGGCTGGTACGGACGTCGTTGCCACGACGTGGACCAGAACGACCCGACCGGCCGAAGCCCCCGAACCCACCGAGGTTACCAAAGACCTCAGCAAATATATCGAAGGGATCCCGCGCGCCGCTGTAGTCAAAGCCCCCAAGACCTGGCGGGCCATCGCTTCCATAGCGATCGTACATCGCGCGTTTGTCACTGTCCGAGAGAACTTCGTAGGCCGCGTTGACCTCCTTGAACCTCTCCTCGGCGGCGGGTTCTGAGCTGACATCCGGATGGTATTTGCGAGCCAACTGCCGGTAGGCTTTCTTGATCTCCTCCGGGCTGGCATCGCGACCTACCCTAAGAGTCACGTAATGATCGTCGTTCATATCAGTTCCACCTGCCCCTCAACGATGGGCTGCGAAGCGTGCGCCATCAGGGCTGCCGGGGTTGGGGTCGAGATTGATCCATATGTAGTCCTAAAGGTCACGCGTCCCCCTGAATTGCTGATTCCTCGCACTCCGGCTCCAGGGCTTCTTCCGTAGCCTGAGGCTGCACCTCTTCTGTACCCTTAGCGATGACAACCATCGTGGGCCGCAGCACGCGGTCCGCCAGCATATAGCCTGTCTCCACAACTGCAACGATCTCGCCGTCGTTGAAGCCGTCTACCTCTTGGTAGAGTACGGCTTCGTGGACATTCGGATCAAAGATATCGCCGGATTCTGCTTCGATCTGCTGTACGTTTTCGGTCTCCAAAATTGTCCTCACCTTGCGCTCCACGAGCTGGATGCCGCTCAGCCACGGATCTTCCCTGATCGTGTCCGGGACAGCGTCAAAGGCACGCTTGAAGTCATCAAGGATCGGGAGCAATCGTGCCAACAGGGCGGTATTGGCCATACTCCGCCACTGTGCCTGCTCTACGGTGGTGCGTTTGCGGAAATTGGCAAATGATGCCTGGGCGCGCTGCCAACCATCCAGATATTCTGCTGTCTTCTTCTCTGTTTCGGCCAGAGTCGCTTCGGTTTCGGCGAGCTTCTCCTCGAGGGTCACTGCCTGTGCCTCAGGGTCACACGCTGCACCTTCGTCCTCAGCTGCCGCAGGTTCCTCAGTCATGGGTTCTTCGGTGCTGGCGCCTTCTTCCGCAGCATCGAGGGGGGGCTGTTCGTCCATATCCTCTTTTGTCATTGTCTATTCACCTCCAGTGGTGTGTTCTATCAGGATGCACGGCTGCGTCGTCAGCTGTCGCCGAGACCGCGGTGCGCACCGTTGAATTGGTAGTCGGAGTTGAGATCGGGCTGGTAGGTGTCATAGACCAGCTCCCCCAGAACGCTTGCCACAAACCTTACGGCGGACACCGCGCGACCGTAGTGCATGCGTATGGGGCCTACGATCCCCAGTGTGCCGGTGGCGTAGTTGGCGACGCCATAGCGGGCCACAATCATACTGCACGTGCGGAGTTCCTCCCATCGCCCTTCACCGCCAATCAAGACACGTACACTGCCGATGCCTACTGAGGGTGTGAGCGTCTCAGCAAGGACGGCCTGAAGCAGGCTGCGTTCCTCCATCACGCGGACGAGCACGGAGGATGCGTCCTCCGCAACGGCGAACTCGGGCGCCCGAAGCAGTTCCGCCAGACCGTGGTAATATATCTCGTCGGAGAGCTCCTCTTTCACGGCTTCCATGATTGATAGAACGATCTGAGCCACGTTGGTCTCAAGGGGCGGAAACTCGCGCATATGACTCTCGATCTGTTCGGCGTCCAACCCCGCGCAGACCTGGTTCAGCCGATCGGCAGCCTCACGCAGTGCTCTTTGCGTCAGAGGCGCTGACAGGACGAGCATCTGCTGCTCAATGGTGCCCCCTTCCAGAACCAGGATCAGCAAGACGGCACGCCCGTGCGTTGCGATCAACTCCACATGTTTGAAGAGCGAGCGCGTTGTGCGCGGCGCTGTCAGGATCGCTGCAGCTTGTGCCGCTTTGGCAAGAACTGACGAGGCCAAAGGCAGCCACGCCCCAATATGCTCCTGCGCCTGGTGGAACTGGTGTGCGATCATACGCTGTTCGGTGGGGGGTAGCGCCCGCTCTGTCATTAACCGCTCGACGAAGTAGCGAAACCCTGCCTCCGTGGGGATACGTCCAGCCGATGTGTGCGGTTGCAGGAGATAGCCCATTTCCTCCAGCTTGGCCATGTCGCTGCGAACGGTGGCCGGGCTAACGTCGAGGCTATAGTGATCCACCAACGTACGAGAGGCCACGGTCCTCGCGGTGTCTACGTGCTCTCTTACGATAAGTCTCAGTAGCAGCTCTTGTCGCGGCGACAGTGTCTTTGCTTCTACCATACTCTCACCATTCGGCCGGCTCTAGCACGACTCCCAAAGCGATGTCACGCGATCCTGTATTGCCCATGACAACGTCCCCCTGCGCGCCGGGCCTGGTTTCTGACGCCGCGACGCAGGGGGATCAACCTTACTCTGAGCACATGTGTGCACACAGTCATTCCTGCTAAGGGGGGTCTCCTCACGGTCCACGCCGTAGGAATCCAGTCCCAAACTTAGCACTCGCGATCCGAGAGTGCTAAAGATCACCATGAAGATGATACCATGAAGGAAAGCGCTGTCAACAACAGGAGGGTGTGTGCCAGAATAGGGCCGAATGCTACACGAGCGGCCGACGATGGACCGGAACTGCATCATGGCAACCAGATTGCGGCGAACCACACCTGGTCACTGCCCTCGACGTGAAACGCGTCAGCGAGAGGTGTGGCTTCCTAATCCAGCTGGGGCTCACCGGCCCAGGCTCGGCACTGGTGCAGACTGGCCGACAGGGCCTGGAGGACGTGCTCGTCATCATCACCGGCATCCAGGGCATCGGGTGAGAGCTCCAGTGTGACGCTGCCGCGGTAGCCGTCCGCTACCAACGCGCCGATGAACCGTGCGAGATCCAGGTGGCCGACCTCCGGGCGCCGATGTTCGCGGCCGTTGAAATTGCTCAGATGTACGTGGGCGACGCTCCGGCGCCACTGCGTGTACACGTCGGCTGGCTCCAGTCCCCATGTCCCCAGATGCGTGGTGTCCAGCGTCAGCGTGGCAAACTCCACCAAGCGGTCCGGTGAATTCCAATGGAAGCCGTTCCAGCGGCGTCCGAAAGCGCGCCAGGCTGGCATGTTCTCGATGCATAACTTGACGCCGCTTCGCTTCTGCAACTCTCGGTAATCCTCCCCAGCAATCCAATTGCGGTAGATTCGGTCCGGATGCCAACCTGGAATGGGCAAGAGCCGCCGGCGCCCCTGGATGAGCAAGATGATGATGCCCACGCGCATCGGTAGGTGGTGCACGACAATTGACGTGCCCAGGGCCTGTGCCAGGCGAACGGTGTGCTCGATCGTCTCGACTTTGCCGGCGGGCCACCCCTGCACGGGTCGCAAGGGGCAGTGCACGGCTTGGACTGGGAGTCCATACCGGTCGATGAGTGCCTGGAGGTAACCCGGTTGGCGCGTGTCCCACCGATCGTCCACCATCAGCTCGATGCCGTCGAACCCGGCATCGGCAGCCACTGCGAAGCATCTGGCGAGACCATATGTGTAGAGAGAGCCAGTAGAGAAGAGGAAGCGCATCGTTGACCCCGTGTCAGGACTTCTAGAACAAATGTGCATGGCCTACGGTGACGATTATGCTATAATACTGGGTTGCAGTCTGATGTAAAGGGCGACGAGGGAGGCCGTATGGCGAGCGATGAACTCATCATCCGTGGTGCTCGGCAGCACAATCTGAAGAACATCGACGTCAGCATTCCCAAGAACAAGCTGGTGGTCATTACTGGACTTTCCGGCTCTGGGAAGTCTTCACTGGCGTTCGACACAATCTTCGCGGAGGGGCAGCGGCGGTATATTGAGTCCCTGAGTGCGTACGCACGCCAGTTTCTGGGTCGGATGAGCAAGCCTGATGTTGAATCTATCGAGGGCTTGAGCCCGGCGATTGCGATTGATCAGAAGGGTGTCTCCAACAACCCACGTTCCACCGTGGGAACGGTCACCGAGATCTACGACTATCTGCGTCTGATCTATGCCCGTATCGGTATCCCCCACTGCCCGCAATGCGGACGGCCTGTGGCGCAGCAGAGCGCTCAGGTAATCGTTGATACGCTTCTGGACATGCTGCCTGGCACGCGTCTACAGGTGTTGGCGCCACTAGTGCGTGCTCGCAAGGGTCATCATCGCCCCATCCTAGAGGAGGCGCGCAAGCTGGGATTCGTTCGCGTAAGGGTCGACGGTGCTGTATACGATCTGGATGAGGTCCCGGAGTTGGATCGCTACAAGCTCCACGACGTCGAAGCGGTTGTCGATCGGCTGGTGGTGCTGGAGCGTGAGGAATGCCGCGCCGATCTCTACGCGGACTTTGTCAGTCGGGTGACCGACTCTGTAGAGACCTCACTGCGTCTGGGTGACGGCGTCTTGATTGCCGAGGTCGTACGATCACCTGATGCGACCGCTCTGCCCGAGGAGGATGTGCTTTTCTCAGAGAAGCTGTCGTGCCCGGTCTGTGGGATCAGCATTCCTGAGATTGAGCCTCGCTCGTTCTCCTTCAACACGCCGCACGGTGCCTGCCCGGCTTGTGAAGGCCTGGGATACAAGCTTGAGCTCGATCCGGATCTGATCGTGCCGAACAAAGCCAACTCCCTGAAAGAGGGAGCTGTAGCCTACGGGCTGACGGATGATCGCGATAGCACATCCTGGAAAGTCTTCGAAAGCATCGCCGAGCACTACGGCATCGTGATGGACGAGTCTTGGAACAGACTGAGTGAATCCCAGCAGCGGATTGTACTCTACGGCTCAGGACGTGAGCGAGTGCCCGTCTCCTACGAGACCCCGCGCGGCTTCTGGTCGGGGCTGCGACGCTATGAAGGTGTGATTCCCAACCTGCAGCGGCGCTATGATGAGACGGGGTCTGACTATGTTCGGAGCAAGATCGAAGAAGTCATGAGCCGTACGCCCTGCAAGGCATGTGGAGGTACCCGGCTCAACGACGTTGCCCGCGTCGTCACCGTGGCCGAGAAGCCCATCGATGAGCTATCTGGTTGGCCGGTCAACCGGCTCCAGACGTGGATCGATCTTCTGATTGAGTCTCACGAGCAAGTTGATCCGGAGACGCCGTCGCTGCTAAGTGGGAAGGACTATGCGATTGCGGAAAGAGCGCTGAAGGAGATTCGGGACCGGCTGATCTTCCTGACGAACGTCGGATTGGATTACTTGAGTATGGAGCGCACGGCAGGGACGCTTTCTGGAGGCGAGGCGCAGCGCATCCGGTTGGCCACGCAGGTAGGGTCGCGTCTGACGGGTGTGCTCTACGTCCTGGACGAGCCGAGCATCGGGCTGCATCAACGTGATACAGCTCGCCTGATCCATACGCTGAAGGAGATGCGCGATCTGGGTAACACGGTGCTCGTGGTTGAGCACGATGAACAAACTATCTCTGCCGCGGACTGGATTGTGGATCTCGGGCTGGGTGCCGGCGAGCACGGTGGCGAGGTCGTCGTTGCTGGACCACTTGAGACGGTTCTGGCGCATCCCACGTCCCATACTGGAGCCTATCTCTCGGGGCGCCGATCGATTCCTGTGCCTGCGGAGCGCCGCCACGGCAACGGCAAAGCGCTCATCATCCGGGGCGCCCGCCAGCACAACCTGAAGAACATCACCATCCGGCTGCCCTTGGGTCTCTTCGTCTGTGTGACCGGCGTGTCCGGTTCCGGCAAGAGCTCGTTGATGGTGGAGACGCTCCACCAGAACCTGGCACAGTTGATCAGCGGGTCGCGGGAGCCCGCCGGTGCGTGTGATGCGATTGAGGGCTATGAGTTCATCGACAAGGTCATCAACATCGACCAGTCGCCGATTGGGCGCACGCCGCGATCCAACCCTGCGACGTATACAGGGATGTTTGGTCCGATTCGTGAGCTGTTTGCCAAGCTGCCAGACTCCAAGATCCGCGGCTACAATCTTGGGCGCTTCTCGTTTAACGTGAAGGGCGGGCGCTGTGAGGCTTGTGGCGGTCAAGGTGAGCTGCGAATCGAGATGCAGTTTCTGCCGGAGGTCTACGTACCCTGTGACGTCTGTCACGGGGCACGGTACAATCGGGAGACGCTTCAGGTCCGCTACAAGCAGCTCAACATCGCCGACGTGTTGGCCCTGACCGTGACCGAGGCCCGGGAGTTCTTTGGAGCGATCCCCAAGATCACACGGCGCATGCAGACGTTGTGCGACGTGGGGCTGGGGTACATCCGGTTGGGGCAATCGGCGACGACGTTGTCCGGTGGCGAGGCCCAGCGCGTGAAGCTGGCCCGCGAGCTCTCAAAGCGTGCCACCGGTCGCACGCTCTACTTGCTCGACGAACCAACGGTGGGCTTGCATGCTGCTGATGTCGATAAGCTAATCGAGGTACTGCAGCGTCTGGCCGATACCGGCAATACCGTTGTGGTGATCGAGCATAATCCGGACGTCATCAAGGTATCGGATTGGATCATCGATCTGGGACCTGAGGGCGGCGATGCCGGGGGCGAGCTGGTGGCCGAGGGACCACCCGAGGCCGTGGCCGAAAACGAGCGGTCGTATACGGGCCACTATCTCAAGCAGTGGCTTTCTGGCGTGCGCATCACGGCCCCCCTGTAGGGCCTCTCCCCGCACCATATATGCGAGGCGCTATCAGACGACAGCGCCTCGTCGTACTTCACCGGCCGGTTTCAGGATTCAGTGTCACTCTTTCGCTTCGGCCAGATCCTCGGCGAGTCCAATCAGGAGGATTTCTCCATCCCGTGACGTGAGATCGACGGCTTCCATAAACGCGCGCTCGGCGTCGATGTTGCGGTCCTGCTGTAGATAAACGCGGCCCAACGTCTGCAGCGCAACTGCGTGTTCCACATCGTTGGCGGCCCAGTTGCACGCATAGGAAGCGAGCAGCTCGGCCTCAGCCAAACGTTCAGGCCGGTACCCGACATAGAACTCAGCCAGGGCGTTGAGTGCCAGAAAGTCATTGCCCTCCAGGTTCTGCGCATACAGCAGATCAGCCTGGGCGCTGTCGATGTCCGGCGGCGATTCGGTACGGCGTGCCCACGATTGTGCGATGTAGACGAGGGGAAGGGTGTCGGTATGGCCAATAGCGCGGCCGACTGCGCCATAGGCTTCTTCCTTGTCCTGCAACTTGGCGGCCGAGATCCCCAGCCATGCTTCTGCCTCGGCGTGCTGCGGATTGATCTCGGCGGTCCAGTCAAACTCGCTCGCGGCTTCTCTGTAGCGTCCCTGATAGAAGAGCATCTGACCAAGCGCGAAGTGCGCTTCCGGCAGGTCCTGATTGAGGGAGATGGCGGTTCCGAACGCTTCCTCGGCCCGCAGCCAGAATCCCGTGTAGAAGTTGGTCCATCCTTCGCCCACGTAGATCTCGGCACGCGTCTCATCCAGACTCTTGGCGATTTCGAGATCCGCTGTCGCGGCTGAGTAGGCGCCTAGCGTGATGTAGGCTTCAGCACGCTGCAGATAGAGTTCGATGTCGTCGGGGTTGGCCTGGATCTGGTGATCGAGGGCGGTGAAGATGGGCGGTGTCGCCGTGGGGGGCAGCGGCTCGGAGGTCGCCGTGCTCTCGGGTTCTGCCGCCACCTCGGCTTCATCTTCAGCGCTGGCGTCGGGCTCGCCTTGATTCGGCTCAGGCGAGACCGGTGTCGTATCTGCAGGGGAGACCGCAGTGACCGTGGCGCTATCCGGAGAGAGTGCGGCATCTGTTTCACGGGCAGCAAATGACCGTGAGAGCAGCACGATGTTGACGACCCAGATCCCCACGACCACAAGACCCAGGATGCCCAGCACGATCTTCTGGGATGCTGACCATCCCTCGCCTCTGGCGCGGCGTCCCCATGGCGTCTTGGCCTTGGCTGGCCCCGCAGCCTCTGGTGGATCGTCGAAGGTCATGCCCTCAAGCAGATCTGTCCAGGCTTCATCGTCTTGCGCGGGCGTGCGTTGGCTTAGCGGGTCAGGTTGCGCTGCAGCACTACCTGTCCGATCAGAGGTCCTGCGCGTCGACTGCGTATCTGCTTCTTCTTCTGACTCTGGCGGATTGAGTAAATCGTCTAGGAACTCCATCACAGCCTCCCGGTACATCCGGTGTGGAGTACGACAGACGCGCCCGAGCCCCGCTTCCCCGGCATCTGCCAGGTCTTCCGAGCACTGAGCTTGAAGAACACCTCAGTTGATCCCAAACGCGCCCTGTACAAGTCCCAAGCCAGTATAGGACCAGCTGCGGGAAAGGCAAATCGCATTTGGCAATCAGGTGATTTGTGGCACAATAATGAGCCATGATGAAAGCATCGATGGAGAACGCAGCGATCCACGAACGGGTTCCCACAATAGATGCCGAGCAATCCCTCTGGCAGCAGGGCTTCATCAGGGTCGCAGGGCTTGATGAGGTGGGCCGGGGACCCTGGGCCGGGCCGGTCTATGCAGCAGCTGTTATTCTTCCCAACTGCCCGGATGATCTCGAGATACTCAGCGACGTTCGTGACTCGAAGAAACTGAGCGCCAAACGCCGTGAGCTGCTTTCGAAACAGATCGTGGATGCCGCGCTGGCGGTGGGCATTGGTGCCGCCGACGGTGATGAGGTGGACGCCATAGGGATTGTGCCGGCGACCCGGTTGGCGATGCGGCGGGCATTGGCGCGACTGGATGCGCGGCCTCAAGCGCTGATCCTGGATGCGCTGCGTCTGCCGCAGGTCCCGCTGCCGCAATGCGCGTTTCCCCGCGCCGACGCTCTATGTCTGTCCGTCGCGGCAGCCAGTATCGTTGCCAAGGTGGCGCGGGATCACTGGATGATCGAGATGGCCGAGGTTGAGTATCCCGGGTACGGCTTTGCACAGAACAAGGGCTACGGTACCCGGCAGCACGAAGCAGCGCTCGACCGCCTCGGCGTCTGCTCCCTGCACCGGCGTAGCTTCCGCCCGATCGCGATGCGGCTTGCCGGGGAGGGTGGTCTTGGTTTCCGGCCCGGTCGTGAGAATCTGCGAGCGTGACTATGGTCCCCCAATCCACAGCGGCGCCCAAGCGTATAGTAATGATCGGCCCTTTTGGACTGCGGCCGCGTATGACGATGCGCGTGCGGGCCCTTCCCTTGGCAAAGGCGCTGGCGCGCCAGGGGCATGCAGTTACGGTGTTGCTGCCGCCTTGGCAGAATCCGGAGGATGCTGGACGTGTCTGGACGGAGGATGGCGTCCGCATTGAGAATGTAGATCTGCCCCGCGGCATGCCGGGATGGTTCCACGGTCAGCTCGCGCGCCGTCTTGTCAGACGCACTGTCGCCCTTGATCCTGACGTTGTGCACACGTTCAAGCCCAAGGCCTATGCCGGGTTGGCGCATCTGGCGTTGGCACGGCGCTACCCAGTGGTGGTCGACACAGATGACTGGGAGGGGCCTGGGGGCTGGAATGCCATAGGCGGCTACTCCCCGCTGTTGCTGTGGTTCTTTGCCTGGCAGGAGCGTTGGGGATTGAGGTATGCCTCCGCGGTGACGGTGGCCAGCCGGGAGCTGCAGACGTTGACCTGGTCGATGGGGGGCGCCCCGGAGCGCGTCTTCTATCTTCCCAATGGTGCCAGCAGCCCGGAATTTGAGATTGCGCCACCAGTGCCGGGGCGACCGACCGTACTGCTCTACACCCGTTTCTTTGAGTTTGATCTTGATCGGTTGTGGCGGATGATGCGCATGGTGCGCGATAGCCGGCACGATGTACGGTTCTTGGTCGCTGGCAAGGGTTTCGCGGGTGAGGAAGACCGGCTGCTTGCGTTGGCCGGCAGCGCCGGGTGGCAGGTTGTCCGGTCGGAGACTCCCGTGATCGCGTCAGCCGCCGACGTGCCCAATGCAGATCTTGCGTATGTTGGGTGGGGCACCGCAACGAACCTGGCGGCGTGCTTTGGGAGCGCGACCCTGGGGATGTATCCCTTCGATGACACGCTGCTCAACCGCACGAAGTGCCCGATGAAGCTGATGGATATGCTGTCCGCCGGGATCCCCGTCGTTGCGGATGCTGTTGGTCAGATAGTTGATGCGATTGTGCCTGGAGAGACGGGGCAGCTGGTCCGCGCGGGTGATGACCGGGCCTTCGCTGAGGCTGTGCTGGCCCTGCTCGCGGATCCGGCGGCTTCGCGTGCGATGGGCCGGGCAGCCAAGGCCGACGTTGCTCGTCGCTATAGTTGGGACAGGCTCGCCGATGTCGCGACAGCCGCCTACCACTACGCCGCCAGCCAGTAGGTCCGGACCTTCGGTGACAAGTCGTGGTATAATTCCACCCTGTAACGCTGCCCCGACCCTGGCTGGGCGGCTGATTTCGAACGGCGAATAACTGGAGATAAGTATGCACTTGGCAGAGATTCTGAATGCGATCAACGAATGGGCCCTCAATATCATCAGTACAGTCGGCTATCCGGGGCTCGGGCTGGTCATGCTTCTTGAGAACGTGTTCCCCCCGATTCCCTCTGAGCTTGTACTGCCGCTGGCCGGCTGGCTGACACTGGATGTTGATACCGGGTTCACGCTGTTGGGCGTCACCATTGTTGGCGCGATTGGCTCTGTGGTCGGCGCATTCTTCTTCTACGGGCTCGGCAAGTGGTTCGACGAGAACCGGGTCCGGTTCTTGCTGCGACGCTTCGGCAAGTGGTTTCTGTTGTCCGAGGACGACTTCGACATGGCCCTGGACTGGTTCGAGAAGTACGATGAGTACGTCATCTTCTTCGGCCGCATGGTGCCGATTGTGCGGAGTCTGATCTCCGTGCCGGCAGGCCTTGCCAACATGCATGTGGGCAAGTTCACGCTTTACACCGCCATCGGCACCGCGCTATGGAGCTTCTTGCTGGCATACGCGGGACGTATGCTGGGAGCCCAGTGGTCACTGGTCTCAGAGTTCATCGATCGCTATGAGCACGTGGTGATCGTCGTTGTCCTGCTGGCCGTGGCCTACTTTGCCATCAACCGTGTGCGCAAGCTGGCCAGCGAGAAGTCCGAGGGGCCGAACGAACCCACTGCTCCAGTGCAGACAAAACCAAATCTCGACTAGGCCCCTGAGGGGCGGATCCTTTGGTTGCTGCGGAGGCCAAGATGCCACCTGTAATCCAGACAAGACAGATTGCTGACTATGTTGACCAGGAAGTCACGCTTCAGGGGTGGGTGTACAACCGCACGCACAAAGGGAAGCTGGCCTTCCTGCTGGTGCGAGATGGCTACGGCTTTGTACAGTGTGTGGCGCTCAGTCGTGAGATTGATCCAGCGTTGTTTGAGACGATCGCGCACATCCCGCAGGAATCCTCTGTTCTGGTGACGGGGACGGTGCGCGCCGACGATCGCGCGCCGGGCCTTCCCGGTGGCTTTGAGCTTGGCATCACGGGATTTGAGGTTGTGCAAGCGGTGGCGGGGGAGTATCCGATCTCGCTGAAAGAGCACGGGGTGGATTTCCTGGCCGATCACCGGCACCTCTGGATCCGCGTTCCCAGCCAATGGGCGATCCTTCGGGTTCGCTCCACGATTGTCAGTGCGATCCGCGAGTGGCTGGACGACAACGGCTTCACCTTGATGGATACGCCGATACTCACGCCCGCGGCATGTGAGGGCACGTCCACACTCTTCGGGACGGAGTACTTCGATGAAGGGGTGGCCTATCTGGCGCAGAGTGGTCAGCTCTACAACGAGGCCAATATCTTTGCATTCAGCAAGGTCTACTGCTTTGGCCCGACCTTCCGTGCCGAGAAATCCAAGACGCGGCGCCACTTGACCGAGTTCTGGATGGTAGAGCCGGAGATGGCGTTCTGCGATCTCGACGGACTTATGGATATTGAGGAGCAGTTCATCTCGCACATCGTCCAGCGCGTGCTGCGTGACTGCCGGGATGAGCTGCTGTCTCTGGGCCGCGATCTCTCGGTGCTGGAGAAGATTGTGGCGCCCTTCCCGCGCATTTCTTACGACGATGCTCTGGCGAAGCTGGCCGAGATCCGCGCCGAGACCGATGATCCGGAGCTTAAGGAACTGCTCGACATCCGGTGGGGTGATGATTTCGGATCCCCGCATGAGACGGTGCTGACCAAGCTCTTTGACAAGCCGGTCTTCGTCTATGGGTATCCCACAGGTGCCAAGGCTTTCTATATGGAGCCGTGGCCCGGTCGTCCCGATGTGTCCAAAAGCGTTGACCTGCTCGCCCCGGAGGGGTACGGCGAGATCACCGGTGGTAGCGAGCGTATCTCCGATCCGGACTTGCTGCTGGAACGTATTCGCGAGCACGAACTGCCGGAGGACGCGTTTCGCTGGTACATCGACTTGCGTCGCTATGGCAGCGTCCCGCACAGCGGATTCGGCCTCGGGCTCGAGCGGACAGTGACCTGGATCTGCGGGATTGATCACATTCGCGAGACGATTCCCTACCCGCGGCTGATCAACCGCGTCTACCCATAGCAGCTGCGCAACAGACAGCACAAACGGTCGGAGCAGGAATCTGCTCCGACCGTTTGTGCTATAATGGATGCGCTGTCCGCGGGGATGCCCCTGCGGCCGCGTGTGACAGCCTCCAGGGCTTTGTCTAGCAGTCGGGACAGTCGCCGAGCTTTGAGAAAAGGAGGGACGAATGAAGAAGAAGAAGCGCAAGAACACAACCCGTGTTGTATTCAGAGTGCTTACTGTATTGCTCCTGCTGAGCATGATCTTGGGTGTCGTTATCATGGCACTGCCACCCTCCTACTGATTCCGAAAGGCACCAGGATGCTGAATCCACGCTCCCCGAGCCGTAAGTCTCATGGTGTGGTTCGTGAGTTCCACGTTTCCCGCCAGAGCCGCGCGCTCTATGAGTTGGATGACACCCTCTTCTCTCTGGGTGGGAATGTGATCTTTGCCAACTTCAGGGCTGCGCGGCTCTTGGCGCAGCGGATCAACGTGAAACGTGATGTTGTCGCTCATCCAGAGCAATCGGTCAGTGCCGGGGAGCTCAACGCCATGGGGTTGGTGGATGAGATCCTCCACTTCATCATCGCGGAGTATCGAAGGACCCGCAATCCCCGAGTGATGGCGGACGCCCTGACGTATGTGGAAGACCAGCTGGGAATAGCGGTTGTTGATGAGGCCTTGCTCGCCTTTGTCAGGGAGTTCCCCCCTACGCCGGTCTACAAAGGACAGGAGACTCCCGAGCGATACCTGCATGGTGAGACCGGAGGTGAGCGGCGCGAACCAGTGGTCTTGGAGGAGTTGCTTTTGCTCTGGCTGACCAATGAGAATCCGGCTGTGGCGCGCTTCCTGGAACTGGTTGACGATGAGACCCTGGCGACGACAACGGCATATGTTGCCCTGATAGGGCATCTTGAGACGTTCTTCGCTGGACAACCAGCTTTTGGGCCTCAGAACGAGAGCCTATTTTCTCTGCTGCGCGCGCCGTCCAAGACGGCTCCCCACTCGTGGCAGGAGCAGTTGGCGTATATCCAGCTGATGTGGGGTAATTTCCTCGGAACGTATCTGCAGCGCTTGTTGAGCAGCCTCGATCTACTGGAAGAAGAGGGTAAGGCCTTCTTCGGTTTTGGCCCGGGCCCCATCGAGGTTGCCGAGTATAGGGGGATGGACGTCGAGCCTGAGGCCTTCAGTTCTGACAAGGACTGGATGCCGCGAGTCGTCATGATGGCCAAGAACGTCTACGTCTGGTTGGATCAGCTTTCCCGGGACCACCAGCGCGAGATACGGCAACTGGATCAGGTCCCCGATGCGGAATTGGACCGTCTCGCCCGCTATGGCTTCACCGGATTGTGGTTGATCGGGCTTTGGGAGCGCAGCAAGGCCTCCAAGCGCATCAAGCAGATGATGGGGAACCCCGAGGCTGTCGCGTCGGCATACTCGCTTAAGGAGTACAAGGTTGCCGAGGATCTGGGAGGCGAGGCAGCGTTCGAGATCCTGAAGTCCCGGGCTTGGGCACGCGGAATCCGCATGGCTAGCGACATGGTGCCCAACCATATGGGTATTGACTCGGATTGGGTGATCAACAATCCGGATTGGTTTGTCAGCCTGGACTACAGTCCCTTCCCCACCTACACTTACAGCGGTACGGATCTCTGTGGTGATGCGCGCGTCGGTGTGTATCTGGAAGATCATTATTACGAGCGCACCGATGCTGCTGTCGCGTTTCAGCGCCGCGATCATTGGACCGGTGACGTCAAGTATATCTACCACGGCAACGATGGCACCCAGATGCCGTGGAACGACACAGCACAGCTTGACTACTTGAACCCCGAGGTACGGGAAGCTGTCATCCAGACCATTCTGGCGGTAGCCCGCCGCTCACCGATTATCCGGTTCGATGCCGCGATGACGCTGGCCAAGCGTCACTACCAGCGTCTATGGTTTCCTGAGCCCGGCACCGGGGGCGATATCCCCTCACGTGCGGACTTTGGCTTGACCAAGGCCGACTTCGACGCGCGGATGCCCGAGGAGTTCTGGCGCGAGGTCGTCAACCGCGTGGCGCAGGAAGTCCCGGACACCCTGCTCCTGGCGGAAGCGTTCTGGATGATGGAAGGGTACTTCGTACGCAGCCTCGGTATGCACCGCGTGTACAATAGCGCCTTCATGAACATGCTGCGCGACGAACGGAACGCGGAGTACCGCCAGGTGATGAAGAACACTCTGGAGTTTGACCCCGAGATCCTGCGCCGGTACGTGAACTTCATGAACAACCCGGATGAGCGCACGGCGGTCGACCAGTTCGGGAAAGGCGACAAGTACTTCGGCATCAGCACGGTTATGGTGACGATGCCTGGGCTGCCGATGTTCGGCCATGGTCAGATCGAGGGGTACGGCGAGAAGTATGGGATGGAATACCGTCGAGCCTACTGGGATGAGATCCCAGACAGCCACTTGGTGACGCGCCACGAGCGTGAGGTGTTCCCTTTGCTTCACAAGCGATACCTCTTCGCCGGTGTGGATGACTTCTATCTCTATGATTTCTTCACGCAAGATGGCGGCGTGGATGAAAACGTCTTCGCCTACTCCAACCAGATCGGCGACGAACGTGCGTTGGTTCTCTACAACAACCGGTATGGCGATACGCGGGGCTGGGTGCGTACCTCGGCGGCCCGTGCGGTGAAGGGCGCCGACGGGGAGAAGACTCTGGCGCAGACAACGCTATCCGCAGCTCTGGGAGTCTCCGGTGATCACGATCGCTTCTTGATCTTCCGCGACGCTGTGAGTGGGCTTGAGTATCTCCACAGTTGCAGCGAGCTTGCCGAAAAGGGCTTCTACGTTGAGCTTTATGCTTACAAAATCCACGTCTTCGCCGATATCCGCGAGGTCCAGGACAACGCGTGGCGGCATCACGCTCAACTGAACGAGCAACTGCAGGGGCGGGGTGTCCCCAGCGTCGACGAGGCCTTGCGTGAGCTTTACTACCGCGCTGTGCATATGCCCTTCCGTATGCTGGTGAGCGGTCCCGCTTTTGAGTGGCTGATGGCGTACGCCGATCCGGATCCGGCGTTGGCGTGCGCGCCTATGCTGCTGGAAGCGCGTCACAAGGTTCTGGACGTGCTCGCGGGCGTCCGTGCGGTCCTTCCCGAGGGCCAAGTCGCCGATTTCCACTGCCTGCGACACACGTACATCACGCGACTGGTCCAGAGCGGGGCGTCGGTGAAGGTAGCGCAGGAACTCGCTCGGCACTCGACCCCGATGCTTA
>CBFCZM010000003.1:0-28815 GCA_965602565.1 uncultured Anaerolineae bacterium | reverse complement strand
GCGCTCTTCGAGCAGACATTGGCGCAGCTCGGTCGTGTTGATATCTTGGTTCTCAACGCCTCTGTTCAGGTCCGCAAAGCCTGGTCCGAGATCACGCTCGATGAGTTCGAGCTGCAGGTGACGGTCAACTGGCGAGCATCGATGGAACTGATCCAGCTGGCACTGCCGCAGATGATCTCCCGTGGCTGGGGGCGCATCGTGACGGTGGGCAGCGTGCAGCAGGTGCTGCCGCACCCGCAGATGCTGGTCTACGCGGCGACCAAGGCCGCGCAGGAGAATATGGCGCGCAACCTGGCCAAGCAGGTGGCTGGGACGGGCGTGACCGTGAACAATCTGGCGCCCGGCGTGATCGATACCGACCGCAACAGGGATGTGCTGGCCGACCCCGCATACCGTGAGCGTGTGGCGAACAACATCCCGGTGGGCTTCATCGGTGAGCCGGTGGACTGCGTCGGGGCCATATTGTTGCTGTGCTCCGATGCGGGACGCTATATCACCGGCGTCGATCTGCTGGTCGATGGTGGTATGGGGCTGCCCTAGAGCCAGCCCTACTATGATACCTGTGCCTCCAACAACATCCGTTAGCTGCAAAGGAGAAATCCCACGATGATACTCGACGGACATATCCATATTGGGCCGGGCGATCCAGATCCTGCCGACTTGGTCGCACGCATGGCGGCGAACAGCGTCGACGGTGGTCTGCTGATCTCACCGGCACCGGCATCTTTCTACGGGATGCTGAGGACGGCATCACCCACAGAGCGACTCGACAGCGTGTTTGCCTGGGCCTCGGGCAGCGATTCGCTGTATCCTGTCTACTGGGTCGATCCGACGGAGTCGGACGCGCTGCAGCAGGTTGATCTGGCACTCTCGCGTGGCGTGATCGGGTTCAAGGTGATCTGTGATCACTTCTTCCCAGGGGATGTCCGCGCATTGAACACCTTCCGCGCGATTGCCGAGGCAGGGAAGCCGATACTCTTCCATTCGGGCATCCTCTGGGATGGGAAGCCGTCCTCCGACTTCTCGCGCCCCGCCAACTTCGAGGCTTTGCTCCAGGTGCGCGGGCTGCGCTTTGCGTTGGCACATATCTCGTGGCCCTGGATTGATGAGTGTATCGCCGTGTACGGTAAGCTGAGCGCGGGCCGCGATCGGGCCGGTGCTGACATCGGGATGTTCATCGATACGACACCCGGCACGCCGCCGATCTATCGCAGGGAGGCGCTTACCAAGCTGTATACCGTCGGTTATGATGTAGCCCGCAACGTCTTCTTTGGCAGCGACGGTCACGCGAATGCGTACAACGGAGACTATGCCAACCAATGGATTGAGCGTGATCGCGCGATCCTCGCGGACATCGGCCTGGACGCTGCCTCCACCGATAACCTGTTTGCCGGCAACCTCAAGCGTTTCCTGGGTCTGGGCTGATGCTTCCGGCGGCGGACATGCAGTCGGCGGCCTTTGATCGGAGTGTGGAGCACCTACGCTGTGCCACCGGCATTGTCATCCCGGTGTATCTTCCGGAGAGCGCTGACCGCCCCCAGGGGACACGACTGCTGCGCGATACGGTTACATCCTGCTGTGCCCAAGTCGACGATGCGACTGCGGTGTGTCTGAGCGTGGACGGCTCCGACAACGGCGCGGATGTCGTCCAGGCATTGGCAGCGGACCTCGGGACCTCCATCGTGGTCGCTCCGGTCAATCTGGGCAAGCTTCACGGCGTCGTGGAGGGATTCCGCATCTTGCTGCGCCGCCCAGAGCTGGCCTACTTCGCGGTTCTGGATGCCGACAGCGATCACTTCGGCAACGAATTGCTCAACTTCGTCCGGGCGGCTGAGCACATCATTCGGGAGAGCGGGGACTCGCGGGTGATGGTTTTGGGACGCCGCATCTCGCGTCACCGACCGATGGGTTTGCTGCGTGGTGAACTCGAAGAGCTGGCGGATCAGATGTTGCTCCAGGCTCTGACCTATCACGCTGCGGTGACCGGCCGGCCACTGCAGTTTGAGTACGCGACGGTTCTGGAGGCGGTCCCGGACTTTCACTCCGGGTACAAGCTCTTCAGCCGTGACACGGCTTCGGATGTTTTCCTGAGTGACCCTGACATGGCAGGACTATCACCGACCGCGTACTACCGGCACGCTGTCGAAGCGGTGATGTCGGTGGAGGCGATTTTGGGTGGCGCGCGCATGGGGTTGGTCAACCGCACGACCTATAACCGGCAGCCGGTGACGACCTTCGGCAAGCTGAACCAATCTGCGGTGACGGGTGACATGATTGCGTGGCCGTGCCGGCGGCTCGGCGTGCCGGTGGCTTTCGTACGGCAGTGGCTGGCCAAGATCGTGCCGTCGTTGCTCTTGGGAACGCTGGTCCCTGTAGGGTGGTACCAGCTTGAGGCTGTCTGTGACAGGGTCCTGTCCGCGTACGGTGAGCATTTCGAACATGAGGTGCTGGCTCGACGTCCGCTGTTCCTCTGATCATTCTCCTCCAGTGCCCGGCGAGTAGCAACAGCCGGGCACCGGGACTCCAGTTCATGCTCCAAAGATCCCTTGATGTACAACTCTGCCGCCGGCGAGCTCCAAGATATGAGTCAATCCGCTGGGAAACTCGCCAGGTCGATGCGTCACGTAGATCAGCGTGCGGCTGGACTCCCGCACGACCTCATCAAGTGCCCGAAGCACCTCCACGATGTGGGCAGGGTCAAGGCCTTGACATGGTTCATCGAGAATCAGCAACTCCGGGTCTTTCACCAGGGCGCGGGCGATCAGCGCCAGACGCTGTTGGCCCTTTGGCAGGTGCCGGAATGGACTGTGGGCGACGTCCTCAAGGTCCATGCGCTCGATCCAACGGTGCGCGCGGACTCGCTGTTCCTCGGTGCATCTGCGATGCAGGCCGATGGAGTCGAAATAGCCTGAGCAGACGATGTCGAAGGCAGTGGTATGGGGTGGGTGGTATCGATGAAGCTCTGGGGATACCCAACCGATACGGCGCTTGATCTCCCAGATGCTCTCGCCGCTTCCTCGGGGGCGCCCGAACAGCGTAATCCTGTTGGCATAGGCCTGTGGGTGGTCCCCCAGGATCAGGCTGAGCAGGGCGGACTTGCCGGCGCCGTTCGGACCGACCAGCGCCCATCTCTCTCCTCGCCTGACGGTCCAGTCCAGGTTCTGCAGGAGTTGCACACCGTTGTGGATCACATTGATGCTCTGCAGGTGAATCACCAGCGGCGCGCCCGTTCGCGGGGAGTGCAGCAGGCTCTTGGCTGTGTCCGTCCGCTGTGAAGTCATCGGCCCCCATTGAGCTGACATCTCGTCTTTCGATCCCTGTGCCACAATCCTGCCTCTGTCCAGGCTGAGGACGTGCGTCACGGTGTCCATCATCTCGGTGCCTTCGGACATCAGAATGAGGAGTTGGATACCGTCCTGTGTCGCGATCTCTGAGAGTGCGGGATCGAGTTTCTTCCTGAAGGCTTGGTCCAGACCTGTCAGGGGATCATCCAAGATCAGCAGCCGGGGCGCGCGGAGCAAGGCGCGTGCGATCTCCACGCGCCGCCATTCGCCGTCGGAGAGTTGATGCAGGCGGCGGGAGAGAAGCGGGGCGATCTCAAGGCGGGCGAGGATGTTGGCATGTCGAGCCTCGAGGGCAGCCGGCCCTTCCGCAGGCGCGCCTGCAGAAGGCGCGGCCTCTGGGAGGACTTCATAGGGGTTCTGCTTCCAGATGCCGGCGGCGGACAGCATGCTCGCGACGGTAGGGGAAGCTGTCTCCAGATCCGCGTGCCAGCGTGCTTGATGGAAAGAGGCTCCGCCGCCGGGGCGGTGACTGAAGGGCACGTAGGTGATCTGGTCCCGGACCGCTTGGGCTCCGGTCGTCTGTCGCTCTCGCAACCCTCTAAGCGTGGTGACGATGCGGCCCTGCTGCGGGGAAAGAACGCCGGCAATGGCTTGTGCGATCAGGGCTTTGCCCGAGCCGATGGGGCCGACAATGGCCCAGTGCTCTCCTTCGTGGAGCGTCCATGTCAGGGGCCCGATACTCGACCTGCCGCGTTGCCCTAGTACAACGTTGTGTAGCGCGACGATCTGAGTTGCTGTCGCAGTATCCGTGGAGGTCACCATGCAGTCTCGATACTGGTCTACCGGGGCAGTCTGATAGTCTGGCTCATCCTGCCTTCAGAGCAGCGGCGCCACCTGGGCGCAGATGGCGTCCAGGAAGGCTTGGTCTTCCTCGGTGAACGGTGCCAATGTGTGCGAGTCGATATCAAGCTCCCCCACGATCATACCTTCCTTGAGAATCGGCACCACGATCTCAGAGCGTACATCCGGGCTGCAGGAGAGGTAGTTGGTCTCCAGCGTGACATCCTGTACGATGAAGGTATTCTCTGTCGTGGCAGCCTGTCCGCAGATCCCTTTGCCGAAGGGGATGCGTGTGTGTTCTGTGGGGGCACCCACGTAGGGGCCCAGGATCAACTCTGCCTTGGTATCTGGGTCGACGAGGTAGAACCCGACCCAGTCATAGTGTGGAACTTCGTCCTTGAGCACCACGCAGATCTTCCTGAGAATTCTGTCGCGCTCGTTCCGATGGGCGTCGATCATCTGCTCGATCACCTTCAGAAGCCCATCAAAGCCAGGTGTGTTGTTCACTGGATGTACTCCATACCACGGCATTGGATGAGCAACAGTCCACACCTCGCCGGGCACGGGTGTGGACCAGGGAAAGCGAAAGCATGGTTGAGATCAGTCTCAGTCTGAATAGGGTTCGAACCAATCCTTCTCGACGCCGCAGTCTGGACAAGTCCAGTCCTCCGGCAGCTCTTCGAAGGTAGTCCCAGCCGGAATGCCATTGTCGGGATCTCCGACCTCAGGGTCGTAGATGTAGCCGCATACAGTGCATTCGTATTTCTGCATATCAAACCCTCCTCCATCTGTTTTGGGGACCAACGGTGACGCTCGCTGCTGTTTCGGGGATGGCCGGCCAAATGCGCGTCCTCGGTTGACTGTGACTGCGCAGATTATAGGAGGCCCAAACCAGCTGTCAAGCCAGAATCCGCAGCTTCCACGGACCCTCTTTGCCGGCCATGTATCCATGCCGCTGTGCAGCGAACGCCGGCCTGAGCTCAGACAGTGGAGTTGCGCTGCCGTTTATGAGGACAGGCGGATCGATGGCTCGCACTTTGGGCAGAGCGACCAGATCGTGTGTACCGTCAGAAGCGCCCTCGATGCGTGCGAAATCAACATCGCGGCGCAGCCACTGCAGCCAGTGGTTGACCTCTGCATCGCAGGCTCGGTAGAGCACGTCCATCACCGCACGGTCGGTGCCCTCGAAGTCGGCTTCGGTGATGATTCCGTGGGCTAGAGCGACACGCAGCGCTTCCGCCATCGCGGCGTACCAGCCGACCTCCTGGACTGAGCACCAGCAGGTATCGTCGAGTTGGATGAAGTGCTCCCCCAACCATTGAGCGGCATCAAGACCATCTACGACGATCTGCCCTCGGTGCACGACGAGATGCTCAAGAAGTGCAGTGCCATCCTGTTGAGAGAATGTGCCCACATCCACAATGCCGTCACGTAGGAAATAGTCCAGCCGGTCAGCGCACAGCTGCGGAAGAGGCTGCTCGAGCAGCGGGTAGTTGTCGGCGCTCGTCACCTCGCGCCAGTCCAACCCGTGGTTGGCCAGTACTTCGGGAAGATCCAGGCTGAGGATCATCTCATCGCGGTGGACTTCGTGATAGTCGTGGTCCCGGTTCGGGTAGACGAAGTCAACCACGTGCGAAAACGCCGTATGGGCGACATCGTGGATGAGGCCGGCTGCCTGCTCTACGACATCGGCTCCCAGTCGCTGGAGAAGCGCCGCCACACCTCGTGAGTGATGCAGACGCGTGGTGCCCCGTTCAGGCTTGATGAACGCCGTGATGCCACCCTGGTGGATGCCGGCCAGGCGCTGCACGGCCCTGGAGCTATAGAGATCGACCAGCAACGGGTCTGTGAAACGTACTTCGCCGTAGACGGGATCGTGGAAAACGACGCTGCTCACTCGGGCTCCCGTGCCAGGTCCGGGTACTCGGCTTTCACCAGTGCTCTCTCGGGCACCTCCAGGTGTTGGAGTAGATCGCTGATCAGCGCGGCCTTGCGCTCTGCATCCTGCCGCGACCAGGTCCGGCTCTTGATCTCCAGGAAAGCTCCTCCATCCTCCGGCTTCTGAATCTGATCGAAGTTCAGCGCGAAGTCTGTGTCGCCGAACCGTATGTGGAATCGCCGCCGCGCTTTGTGCACCTCAATCGTCTGTTCCGGCTTGAAGTACTCATGGTAGAAGCGGCGGCTGCGTGAGGCCGTTGCATTGAATCGCGAGCGTGAGAGCAGGACTGAGTTACCGAACTCGCGCTCCTTGGCCAGGGTGGTCAGGGTGAGCCGGTAGATCACATCCGCGACTTCCTTGGTCGCCGGATCCACGATCTCATCCTCCCGATATCGCAACCGGCTGCCCCATTCATCGGCAAAGAAGAAGTAGGTGTCATATTGACGGCGCGTGGAGGCGCGCATGAAGCGCACGCTGGACATCGACCTCAAGCGTCGCTCCAGTGCGCCCAGGTCTACATCCTTGATCTTGACCTGGACCTCGAAACTTCTCTCTTGTGCGACGCCACCGATAGCCACCAATTTGCTCAGCACGCTTTCCTCGCGTTGAACCAGGAACTGATCCACTTCACCGGCCATGCGGTTGGCCTCCGCCTGCAGAGCAGGCACGTCGACAGTGCGAAGCTGGCGATCCTGCATCAGCCAGGTGCCGTTGACCATCACGTCTCGGATATCCTCCTGGTGCGCCGCGTAGATGATGCGAGAGTAGATGCTGTCTTGATCGCGCCGGAAAACTGGCGTATGGCGCACGTCATCCATTGTGATTGAGATCAGATCTGCGCGTTTCCCCGGCTCAAGCGAACCGGTGATGTGGTCGATATGCAGAGCTTTGGCGCCCATGATTGTGGCCATCTCGATCACGGTGCGTGCGGGCAGGACAGTGGGGTTCATCGTAGCGATCTTGCCCAGGAAGCTGGCCAGCCGGATCTCCTCGAGCATATCCAGATCGTTGCTGCTGGCCACACCATCGGTGCCAATGCCCACGTTGAGCCCCAGCTCTAGCATGCGCGCCACAGGTGCGATGCCGCTGGCCAACTTCATGTTGCTGCTGGGGTTGTGGGCAACGCCCACGTTGTGGTGCTGCAGCGTTCGCATCTCGCCTTCACCGACATGAACACAGTGGGCGGCGAAGACCCTGGCCTCGAATACTCCCAGCTTCTTGAGCCACGGAATGGGCGGCATACTGTACTGCTTTCGATGCTCCTCAACTTCCTGAGCTGTCTCGGCAACGTGGATCTGCAGCGGCACATCAAACTCCAAGGCTATGGCCGTAGCTTCCTCGAGAAGTTCCGGGGTCACGGTGTAGGGCGCGTGTGGCGCCACACCGGGCACGATCAGCGGATGATCCTTCCATCGTATGACATAGTCCCGGGCTCGTGCCAGGGCCTCTTCATAGCTGCTCGCATCTGGTGTCGGGAACTTCAGCAAGCTCTGCGTGCACACAGCGCGCAAGCCTGCCTGGACGGCGGCGTCGGCGACTGCCTCTTCGTAGTAGTACATATCGGCGAACGTGGTCGTTCCTGAGCGGATCATCTCCGCTGCGGCAAGCTGTGTGCCCAACCAGCTGAATCTAGGCGTGACGAACGCCGCTTCGACGGGCATTATGTAACCCATCAACCAGACGTCAAGGCGGAGATCGTCCACCAGGGCCCGCATCAGCGTCATCGGCGCGTGCCCATGCGCATTGACCAGCCCCGGCATCACGACCGCGTTGCCACAGTCATGCTGCTGGTCTGCCACATAGCTCGCCACAATCTCTGATTTCGGTCCCACGGCCACGATGGTGTCAGCTTTGACAGCCACAGCGCCCGGGCTGAAAAGACCGTAGCTGTCGTTCATTGCCACGACGAAGTCTGCCGTGATGAGGCTGTCGACCGTCGGCTTCTGCATGGACTCTGTCAAAGTGTCACCTCCACCCGAAAAGTCGATCAATCAAAGCGTATCCGCAGTCCCGCGTCTGTCACCTTGTAGGTTGCATAGACGAAGGGTCCAGGATCCAGGATGCGCGGCAGCAGCGCAGGTAGGTCCTCGACAAGTGGCAGGGAGTCCAGATCTTCCCGATTCACCCAAGTTGGTGTGCCCTCTTCCGAGGAGATCAGGACGTCGTCCCCCGCCGTGCCGGAGAATACGAAAAGCAGAATGCCCGGTGGCTTCGGCATCGTGATGTGCACGATGCCGCGGAGTATCAGCGCCGCCGCTGTAAGGCCCGTCTCCTCGCGCAGCTCCCGCAGCGCTGAGGCGTGGGGAGACTCCCCGGGTTCCAGGTGCCCGCCGATACCGTTGTACTTCCCTGCCCATAGCCGCTTGTGCGGGGCTCCCTCTAGCAGTAGTACCTCGTCTCCCCGAGTTAGGAAGGTGAGTGTGCGGCTGACCGTTGTGTAGGGGATGCCTGGACTTCGCGAAGTCCAGGCCCTTCGCTGATCCTCAGGGCGCATACATCTCATCTCCATAGATAAGCATGAGCGCGTGAACGGCCTCAGAGGTCAGCCAGCGGCTGGGTTGGAGGATGTGCTCTTCGAATAGTGCTGGTGTGGTCTTGGCTTTGATCCAGCGCCCTGAAGGGTCCCGGATGTCCACCATACGTTGGATGACCTGACGGCACGCCGGGTCACTGTGGTGTTTCGTGTGAGCCAGCATGTGGGCAAGTTCGACGAGGTCTGTTTCGTAGTAGCGGGGGAATCGTGGCAGCGCCCAATCGATGTCTCGACCGTGCCACTCGTAGCTGTGCGACAGCAGATACACGCACAGGATGTCGATCGTCTCCGCGTCGCTTTCCAGTGGACGATCCCCACCACGATGCAGAAACGCACCGAGAGCCTTGACACCGGCAGCTCTGCATCCCCGGCCTGGCAGCGTACACCCCAGCGTATCCGGATGCTCCTGGACCGTTTGTGTCAGCACGTCCCAGGCCTGTTGTGTGCGCGGATCATCCTCATAGCCGAAGTGGGTCAAGATCTGGAGGGCAATGCCGGTGTAGGCCAGCCAGGGCGCAGCTGTTCTGTCGCCCGGTGCAAATGAGCCATCAGGCATGCGCCCGCGCTCAAGTAGGTTCTCGCAGACGGCGGTGATCTCGGGGAATCGGGGTGTTCCCAGCTGGGCCAGAAGGAAGAGCGTGCCGAAGTTGCCCACGGGACCGCCATAGTAGGGACTGGCTGCCCGACCCCAGAAATTGACCGGAACCCAATGACGGCGCAACGTCGCCACCGGCGCCCAGGTGACGATGCGCGTTTGCTCCACCTGCAGTGAAGCGACCGGTTTTCTGAAGATGTGCCTCAGGGTCAGGAAGCGTGCGGAAGGGTTGCCCGGATCCAGAAGCCAGGGCACCGGGTCTCTGCCGATGATATCCACCCAAGACATGGTGATGCCTCCTGGGTGCACCTAGAGCTTGTAGCCGATGGCGCGCAGGAAGCCCTTGCGCCAAGCAATACCATCCTCGTCCTCAATCCCCCTGGTGCTCACACCATCGATGACACCCAGGATGCCGCGTCCCTGTGCCGTCTCAGCGATGATCACCTCAACCGGATTGGCGGTCGCGCAGTATATGCCAGCGACCTCGGGGATGTTCTTGACGGCGTTGAGCACGTTAACGGGGTAGAATCCCTCACCCAAGAAGATGATGAAGCTATGTCCAGCGCTCAGCGCGCAGGCGTTCTTCTTTGCCAACTCGATCATGGTTTCATCTGTCCCACTCCACCGTACCAGAGCTTCTCCTGAGGCTTCGCAGAAAGCGAGGCCGAACTTGATGCCAGGCACGGCGGTGACCAGGGCTTCGAGAGTATCTTCAACGGTCTTGATGAAGTGGGACTGACCCAGGATGAAGTTGATGGGCTCAGGTTTCTCAACGGCAATGACTTTCAGTTCCAGTGGCATAGCGTTCTCCCTATTCCTGATTGGTCCGCAGGCCGGCTTGCTCCAGTGTATTCCGCAGGTCAGCTATGGCAGCGTCTGCAGTTGCAGTTGCCGCGGCTGCCGTAGCGGCGTGGGTTGTGGCAATGATTCGCAGTCCCTCCTGCCCCGCTGAGGGAAAGGGCCGGGCCAGGGACTTCAGATAGACGTTAGGATGGCGTTGGCGGGCTTCCTCCA
The DNA here is from genome assembly GCA_965602565.1 of uncultured Anaerolineae bacterium. Classification (GTDB taxonomy): domain Bacteria; phylum Chloroflexota; class Anaerolineae; order B4-G1; family SLSP01; genus PWVB01. Next base: position 18,610 of record CBFCZM010000003.1, on the reverse strand, counting down.
GAGGTACGGCGACGTCCGCTTCGTCATCCACGTGCACGCGAATTGCCCGCTCCGCGAAGCCCCCTATCCTGAACCGCTCGTGGAGTTCCAGGACAATCGTCGCGCTGAAGATGGCGTTCAGCTCGGCCGGCACGCCAGGCAGAACATACATGACCGTCTTGCCCGTTGTCATCCGCACGCCAGGCGCAGTCCCGATGGGGTTTGGTAGGGGTTCGGAATCCTCGGGTAACCGCGCCATCTTTGCGCGGGCGGCCTCCGGTCCGCGCTGTTGGAGATAGCCACGTTCGAGAAGTTGGTCGTAATGGGCCTCGACGAGCTCGCGTGCTCGGGGATCGTCGACGAGCGGGCGGTCAAGGGCCTCGGCAATGGCGCTTAGCGTCAGATCGTCCCCTGTTGGCCCCAGTCCTCCGCAACAGACGACGACATCTGGTTCCTGGGCCAGCAAGAAGGCCAAGCCGCGGGCGATGCTCTCGGGAGTGTCGGGGGCAATCACAGCATTGATGACGGTGAACCCTAGATGAGTGAGGCCCCGGCCAAGTGTGTAGAGATTCAGGTCGCGAATCTCTCCATTCAAGACCTCATTGCCGATGGCCAGGATACTGCACCGGGGCATGCCTGTCTCCTTGAGGATTGGTTTGATGTTGCAGCCGCTCGCCGACGTTCGTTGAGGCGGGGCAGTGTTCGCCAGCACCGGCAGCTTCCGTGTCTCCTGACGCGATTGCGCCTGCCAGCTGCGTCCCGGCGAGGCTGCTACACGGGTTCGGGGCCAAGGACCATATCGATAGCGTCTCTCAGTTCTGAAGGGCTGAAAGGTTTCGTAACATAGACATGCACTTTGGCAATGTGCTCACCCAGCATGCGATCGGTGGGCGTGTTGTGCGCCGTGACGATGATGACCGGAATCTTGGACAGATCCGGATCTTCTCTCATCATTTGGTAGACAGCCCAGCCTCCGACGTCCGGCAGCATCAGATCTAGCAGGACAAGCGCTGTCGGCGCCTGGCGTATGAGCTCCAGGCCGGTGTTGCCGTCCTTCGCGCCGACGACGTTGAAACGCCTCCCAGCCAGCATCATCTGCACGAGCTCGACCATATCCGGATCATCTTCAATATATACGACGCGCCGCTCATCTTTCTCAGCCATGGCGTGACTCCTCACTTGATTCCTGGCCAAAAGCAGCGGCGCTGGAATGAGTTGCTCATCCCAGCGCCGGTGCGGGCTAGTAAGCGCGATGACTCGACCTGTTCAGTCAGCGCACTGCAGTCGATCTAGGGCTGGGCTAGATCTCGATATTGAGCACTTTCCTAACGCTCGCGAGAAGCTCTTGTGGGCCAAAGGGTTTGGTCACATAGTCATCGACCTTGGCTATGTGCAGTCCCAGGACCTTGTCAATGCTCTGTGCCTTCGCGGTCACGACGATCACCGGGATGCCGTTCAGATCTTCATCAGCTTTCATTTGCTGATAGACTTCCCACCCATCCATGTCAGGCATCATCAGATCCAGAAGCACGAGGTCAGGTTTGACCTTCCGCACTGTTACCAGACCCTCACGACCACCCACGGCACCGATGAGCTCGAAGTTGCGTCGTCCTAGGATGAGCTGGATCAGTTCGATCATTTCAGGCTCATCTTCAATGCAGACCACTTTCCTGGGGTTCTTGGTCTCAGCCATGGGGTACCTCCCGGTATGTACTTTCCATAATAGTCTAGCACAGCCCATCTGGTTGTCAATAACCACCTGTGTATGCTCGGCTGTATGAAACTTTTCGTTGCACGAGCCAGCCTGTAGATAGTATAGACATGCCTGACAACAAGACAATTCGGCACAAGCCGGGTATAATCCATGAGCAGCTTTGGCCGTGTATGCTGGGGTTGGAAAGGAACAGTATGAGCCGCGACACGTGGTTCCCGCGCAGCCTAGTCGTGCTCCTCATGGCTCTGCTGGGGTCGAGTGCCCTCGGCGGCGCCTGTGCGGTGGCGTTGGGGGCTTCTGGAACAGGTCGTCCTCCTGCAGGTGTGCAGCGTGCTGCCGGCCAAGCTTCTGCTGTCGATGCAGCTCCCTCTGATCCGGGCCCCTGGGTCGATCCGGATCTCTTGCGCTACCTCGAGCGTGCGGAAGATGATGCTCCGCTGCGGATCATCGTCGTGCTGCGTATGCTGTCGGAAGATCCCTCGGTGCGGCTCACCCTAGAACCTGCCATTGACCGCGACCTTTGTCGAGCCCGCTATGTGCAAGCGAAACGAGCTCGTTTCACTCAAGCTCGGGTGGCGCTATCTCCGCTGCTAGCTGACGCGGCGCAACGCGGGTTGGTGGTTGCGGAGCGCGAGCTGTGGCTTGTCGATGCTCTGGGGATGACCGTGCACCCGGAGCTGCTGCGTGACTTGATGGCCTCGCCGGCTGTAGCTGAGATCTATCTGGATCACTATCGCCGGTACGTTGATGGGGTTGTCGCCTTCAGCTCGGACCAGCTGTCCGGCGCTATGGCTGATCCTGCGCGGCCGTGGGGACTGGATGAGATTCGTGCTCCCGAAGTCTGGCACACATTGGCCGTGAGTGGCACGGGGTCGGTGGTTGCCGTGATGGATACCGGTGTTGATTGGCAGCACCAGGATCTCTACGATGGCTATCGAGGAAACCTGGGGAAGGAGGTCTTCCTCCACTCAGCTTCCTGGTATGACGCTGTGAATGGGGGGACCTATCCCTACGATGATCATGGACATGGCACACACGTTGCCGGTACGGCTGCGGGGTACTCGATCGGCGTGGCGCCGGGTGCCAGCTGGATCGGCGTGAAGGTCCTCAACGGTGATGGCTACGGCTATGACTCTTGGATTCTAGGTGGCTTCCAGTGGCTCCTGGCCCCCGGGGGCGATCCCGGTCTAGCCCCGGATGTCGTCAACGGTTCCTGGAGCAGCAGCGCGGGTGGATCTACGGTGTTTCTGGATGCGATCGTAGCGCTGGAGGCCGCCGGAGTTTTTCCGGTGTTCGCGACCGGCAATGCCGGGCCGGAGCCCGGGAGCGTCGGATCGCCCGGAAGTAACCCCGGTGTCTTTGCCGTAGGTGCGAGTGATAGCGATGGCGATGTGCCGGCGTTCTCTGGGCGGGGACCTTCCTTCTGGGATGAGATCAAGCCTGTGGTAGCGGCTCCTGGTGTGAACGTCGTCTCTGCATTGCCAGGCGGGATCTACGGGGCGAAGAGCGGGACCTCAATGGCTACACCCCACGTCGCCGGCCTGGGTGCGCTGATGCGTGGCGTCAGCCCGACAGTGCCGGTGGCGGTGATGGCCCGTATCATCACCGAGACGGCGCGCCCCTTGACCGCGACGGTGCCCGGCTATGATAGCGGCTGGGGGCAGATTGACGCTTTGGCTGCGTTGGTCGTGCTGACGGATCCCGCTTTGATCACGGGTACTGTCGCCGACACCCAAGGCCGGGGCCTGGATGGCGCCACGGTCACGGCCTGGCCGGATACGGTGGTGCCAGGCGAGACGCCGGGAACTGAGGTCCGTACGGATGTCGAGGGACGTTATACACTGGCGTTGAGGCCAGGCCGGTATGCGGTGCGGGCGCAGGCCTTCGGATATCAGCCTCACACAGTGTCCCGGGTAGACGCGGTTGCCGATGAGCCGGTGCAGGTGGACTATGCATTAGCCCAGCTGCCGACCGGAGACGTCCATGGACAGGTATCCGTTGTGGGACGTGCCTCTCCGCCCACGACTTCGATCACGATTCGGGCCTTGGGAACACCGGTGGAGACAGCGGTTGCCGAGGGCGCGTACCATCTCACTCTGCCATCGGGTGTCTACACGCTGGAGGTTCGCGGCATGGGGTACCGGGTGGTCACCGGTACCGTCGACATTGTCCCCGGTGAGGTGCAGGTGCGCGGCTTTGTCCTGGAGCCGGCGCCCGGATTACTGCTAGTTGACGAAGGTGCCTGGTACTATGGCAGTCAGATTGCCTATTGGACAGAGGCTCTGGACGCTCTGCGGTATGCCTATGATCAGGTACGCATCAAGGTGCCGGAGTCCGATACCCCCGTGAGCTCGACGTTGGCGCTCTACGATGTGGTGCTGTGGTCGTCACCGATCGGCTCGCCGGGGCTGGTGGGCGCGGGCTCGGCGCTGACGGATTATCTGGACTACGGCGGGCGCTTGCTGGTGAGCGGCCAGGATGTCGCCTATCTGGATGGCGGTGGGTCGGTCTTCCGGGTTCAGGGCGAGCCCTATCTGCTCAACCAGATGGGCGTCGGCTATGTAGCTGACCGTGGTGAGCTCCCGTATGTGATCGGGGCGGGCCCGTTCGGGGGTATGACTGTGAGTCTGGAGGGCGGGACCGGGGCCGATAACCAGTCTACGCCCGACGTCGTTGCTGCACGAGATGTCAGTCTTGCGTCATCGGTGTGGCACTATGGAGATGGCGGCAGCGCCGGGGTAGCGGCCGACATCTGTGTACCGTATCGATCGCTGTTCCTTGCCTTTGGGCTGGAGGGGATCTCTGATGCGGCCTACCGGCAGGGCGTGCTACAGCGGAGCATTGACTGGCTGACGGCAGAGCCTCCCACAACAGGACTCACGATAGCGCCGGTTACACAGCTGCAGTTGGTCGGAACCCCAGGGGAACACGTAACGCACGTGGTCAAGATACGGCACATTGGTGTCCTGGGTACTGATGAGACCGTTACGGTGGCTGCCGCCGGCGCCGATTGGCCGACCGAGGTCAGCCTGGCTGAGTTCCAACTGCAGCCGTGCACGTCGGCATCCGTTACCGTGACTGTGACTATCCCTCCGGAGGCGGGGATCAACACTGCCGATGTGGTAAGTCTGGCCGTCAGTTCGGATCTGAGTGCAACGCCGGTGACGCTTACTCTCACCACCAAGACACCTGCGCCGGTCCTGTTAGTTGACGATGATCGTTGGTATCCAGTGGAGGATCTGTATGTTGAAGCGTTAGCCACAGCGGGCATTCCCTACGACTTGTGGGACACACGCTCCGGGGTCGGGGGGGCGCCGCAGATCAATTCCCCGGATGAAGATTCCCTAGGGCAATACCCGATCGTCCTTTGGTTCACCGGTTATGATTGGTACGCGCCGATTGAGGCTGTGGAGGCCGACCGTCTGCTGGCGTATCTCGATCAGGGCGGCCGGCTGCTGCTGTCCTCTCAGGATTTCGCCTATCATCACGAGGACAGCCTTCTGGCGGACCGACTGGGCATTCTGCTGGCGGAGTGGACCGACAAGGTGACGGGGGCCAGTGGCGTGACGGAACATCCCGCCGGTGGCAGTTGGGGATCGGTATCGCTGTCATACCCCTTCCCCAACTGGTCCCACACCGTTGAGCCCGCCCCCAAAGCTGCTCCGGTCGCGCGAGGACAGATCGGGCAGCCGGCGGGCATAGCGACCGGCTCGCCCGGAGACCCGGCCGGACAGACACTGTTCCATGCGTTCCCGCTGGAATCACTGCCCTTGGAGGCCCGCAGCGAGGCTCTGTCAAACGCCATTGGCTGGCTTTCGCCTCTGGGGTCCAGCCAGTGGATTGTCTCCCCGACGGTGTGCGCGCCAGGCGACCCCGTGACATTCACATTGGTGCTGCACAATAGTGATCACTCTGCCATCACGGCGACGAGTGTCCATCGGGTACCCGAAGATTTTGCCGTCATCCCGGGACAATTGCCATCGGAGATGGATTACGATCCGATCTCCCGTGAGCTCAGTTGGTCTGGTTCGCTCGCCCCTGACGTGCCGACCACGGTAACGTGGCCTGCAGTCTGGATGGGTGTGCCGTCGCTCACGAGTTCGCTGCAGGTGACGCTGACGTTGCCGGCGTGGGGTCTCAGTTTCTCCAAGATGGCTCCCTTCTATGGTGCGGGGCCGGACCTGACATCGAGTGACTGGCTCCCGACCGGGCTGGACGGCGCGCACACCCGGGTCCCGGTATCGCTGACCTTTGCCTTGCGGAATGAGAGTGCAACCGCTGCGGATGATGTCGCGCTATCGCTGTGGATGATGCAGGGCGTCAGCCCGATCACGATCTCTACGCCGCTCACCCATGGTTGGGCTCTGGCCAGCTGGAGCGGCAACCTGGCACCTCTTGAGATCCGGACGACCACCGTCCAGATTCAGGGGCAGGTTTGGGAGCTACCGCTCCGGGTGGATGCACTGCTTACGACCGCCACAGGTCACCGGTGGGAGGATTCCCTGTGGCTGGCGTTCGATCCGTGGCAGAGCTACCTGCCCGTTGTGATGCGTGTGCACTAGGACTGCGACCGCAGAGGCTGTTGGCCGTCAGACTGCTGGCGCAATCTGCTACGGCAGTTGGCGGATTACCAGGACGACCTTGCCCTGCACCCGCACGTGGTCCGTCGGAACATAGATGGGATCCATGGTGGGGTTAGCGGGCTGCAGCCGGACTTGTTTGCCCTCGCGGTAGAATTTCTTCAGGGTGGTCGACTCCTCGTCGGTCAGCCACACTGCGGCCATTTGCCCATTCTCGACGCGATCCTGGTGTCTGAGGATCACGATGTCACCGTCATCGACCAGCGCGTCGATCATGGAGTTCCCCTGGACCTTCAGGGCGTAGAGGTCAGCGATGTCCCGACCGAAGAGTGCACGGTTGATCTCTATGGTCTCACTGCCGGCTAGTGCTTCCACATTGATGGGGACGCCGGCGGCTATGAAGCCCAGGAAGGGAATCGGGAGCAACTCGTCGTTGCTGATCTCGACCGAGATCTCCTCTGCCGCGGTCGCGGTCAGCTGAATCGCCCGCGACATGGATGGTTCTCGGACGATCAGCCCGCGTTCCTCAAGACGCTTGAGATAGTACGTGACCAGCGAAGTGGAGCTGACGCCGATGACGTCACCGATCTCGCGCACGGTAGGGGGAAAGCCGCGTTCGTCCACGTATTGCGCGATGCAATCCAGTACTTTCTGCTGCCGCTCAGGTAGTTGCTTGGCCATTTTCGCCTCCAGATCGCTCAGTGTCGATGCTCTGTCTGTCGTGTATGGGCTGCTGTTTCCCAGTATCCCAATATCCCAATATCCCAATAACATTGTACTCGATCATATGTTCTAAGTCAAGCCTTAGATAGAACATGTGGGCGATTTCGTGCCGCGGACGGCAGGACGCAGGACTATAGTCGTCATGCTATAATAACCAACGTAGTATCTTGCCTATCGAAAGTGTGACGGGAGGCTAGCTATGAGTGAGTGCTTGACGCACGTTGTGAAGCGCACTGGGGCTGTGGTGCCCTTCAATCGTGAGCGTATCGCCAATGCCATCTACCGTGCCGCTGTCGCGGTAGGCGGCCGAGAACGGAGCATCGCAGAGAAGCTTGCCGATCAGGTGGTGCAAATCCTGGGACGCAACTGCGAGGCAAACCGGATCCCCACGGTGGAAGAGATACAGGACCTCGTGGAGCGCGTCTTGATCGACAATGGGCACGCCCGCACGGCCAAAGCCTACATCCTCTACCGCCGCGAGCGCGCGATCCGCCGGGAGCGCCGCCGGGAGGGCAAGACTCAGCGCGACCCGGAGAACATACCTTACCGGAAGCTGTGGGAGGTCCTCAACTGGGCCGTGGACCACAACGTTCACAATGTCTATCGTCTGAACGAGCGCCTTGCGCGGGGAGAATTCCCGGATATTGTGCGCGAATCGGATCAGGCCTATGAGCTGGATGTGGATGATGCCGCTGCCAAGATCCTGAATCATCGAGAAGCCGTGCGCCTCGTGATCATCGCCGGCCCATCATCCTCCAACAAAACGACGACCACGGTCAAGCTGGGTGAGCGGCTGGAGCGTGAGGGCCTGGGACTGGTCTCGCTCAATGTCGACAACTACTTCTTCAACCTAGACATGCATCCCCAGGATGAGTTCGGTGACTACGACTTTGAGACCCCGCAGGCGTTGGATCTGGCCTTGATCAACGAGCATCTGCAGCGGCTTATCGCGGGAGATGAGGTCAGGCTTCCCTACTACAACTTCAAGACGGGGAAGCGGCAGTCTGACGTCACGCCGATGCGCGTACGGTCCGACCAGATCATCCTGATCGACAGCCTCCACGGGCTCTACGAGGGCATGACGGCGGCCATCCCTGCGGAGCAGAAGTTCAGGCTCTTCATTGAGACGCTCCTGCAGATGAAGGGCCCGGACAACAACTACATCCGCTTCACCGATCTGCGCCTGATGCGGCGAATGGTGCGTGATGCGCGCGAGCGCGCCTATGATCCGCGCCAGACGCTGGAGCATTGGCACTACGTCCGCAGCAGCGAACTGCGCCACATCATCCCCTACGTGAACACTGCTGATTACGTCGTCAATAGCGCGACGCCCTACGAGCTGCCGGTGATGCGGGCGCTGCTGTGCTCCCACTTTGCGGATTGGGCGCACGAGTACAAGGATGACCCGAAGCGAATGGATGCCTATCTCCGCGCAGATCGTGTCCACAACCTGCTGCAGGCCATCATCCCCGTGGATGACGATTCCGCGGTGCCAGCCACATCCCACATCCGCGAGTTCATCGGGGGTTCGGCGTACCAACTGCACTAGGAAGAATGGGAGAATGGAGCGACCGAGCGATCAAGCGAGAAAGCGATTAGGCGAACCGCCCTGATCCGCTTTCTCGCCCTTTGGTTCCACAGCTTTCTACTCGCGGGCGTGACCCTCGGCTAGCGACCGTTTGGTCGCTTGCTCGCCCTATCGCTGACTCCCTCCATTCTCTATTCTTCGCCCATCCCCAACGCTTCGACAAGGAACGCCCACATGTCCGTGCGCTCTTCGATGAGGAGCGTTGTCGGCTTGCCGGCACCGTGACCGGTCTTGGTCTGGATGCGGATGAGCACCGGCGCGGCGCCCTGCTGGGCGGCCTGGAGGGCGGAGGCGAACTTGTAGGAGTGCGCCGGCATCACGCGATCATCGTGGTCCCCGGTGGAGATCAGCGTCGGCGGGTAGATGGCGGGCCGAGTGTTGTGCAGCGGTGAATAGGTGTGGAGCGTCTTGAATTGCTCCGGATCATCGGATGAGCCGAAGTCGCTGACCCAAGCCCAGCCGATGGTGAACTTGTGGAAGCGAAGCATATCCATCACGCCGACGGTTGGCAGTGTCGCGCCGAAGAGATCCGGTCGCTGGGTGAGACATGCCCCGACCAGCAGGCCACCGTTGGAGCGTCCCTCAATGGCAAGCTTGGGCGTTGACGTGATCCCCGACGCGATCAGGTGCTCTGCGCTGGCGATGAAGTCGTCGAAGACGTTCTGTTTGTTGTGGATTGTACCAGCCTGGTGCCAGGCTTCGCCGTACTCCCCGCCACCGCGCAGCGTGGCAACGGCGAGCAGCCCGCCCATCTCCAGCCAGACGGGAATGTCAACCCTATAGCTGGGCGTGACGGAGATGTTGAAGCCGCCATAGCCATAGAGCAATGTGGGGTTCTGTCCATCCTTGGTCCAGTCCTTGCGATGCACCAGGAAGATGGGCACTCGCGTGCCGTCCTTGCTCGTGGCGAAGACCTGTTCCGTGACATAGCGATCCGCATCGAAGTCCACATCCGGTTTGGCGATCTCGGTATTCTCCCCGGTTTTGAAGTCGAAGCGGTACGCTGTGGAGGGCGTGGTGAAGGAGCTGAAGGTGTAGAACATCTCATCGTCCTCACGCCGACCCTGCAGGGCACCGATCGACCCCAGTGTTGGAAGTGTGAGCTCGCCCAGAGGTGAGCCATCCAGGGCAAATCGCTTGAGTTGGTGGCAGGCGTCGTGCAGGAGGATCGCGACGAACTCATCGTGCACCATTTCTACATGTTCCAGCGTGTCCCCACCCTCGGCGAGCAGTGTCTGCCAGGCTGATTTCTCGGGCCGGCTGACATCAATGGCTATGACGCTCCCTTTGGGTGCCGCCAAGTCGCTCTGGAGATAGAACATAGGGCCGGTGTTGCCCAGGAATATGTAACCGGCCTCGAGATCGGGGATCAGCTCGATAAACGCTGTGTCCTCAAGCCGGCGGTAGAAGACGCGGTTGCGGCGATCCGTGCCCTCCGAGACGTGGAGGATCAGATAGGCGCCGTCGTCGGTCACGACAGGCCAGAATCCCCACTTGGGGTGGTCGGGACTCTCATACGCGAGCGTATCGGCGGTCTGAAGCGTATTGAGTCGGTGGAGATAGAGCTGCTGGCTGTAGTTGGCGCCGGCGTATTCGGTGCCCTCTTCTGGGGCAGCATAGCGCCCGTAGAAGAAACCGCTGCTGTCCGGCAGCCAGGCGACGCCCGCAAATTTGCTCCATTCGACTACATCGGGGAGATCCTCTCCCGAATCGACGTTGCGGATGCGCCAGGTCTTCCAGTCGGAGCCGCTCCCGCTGGTTGCGTAGGCGATCCAGTTGCCGTCCCGACTGACGCCGGTGCCGGTCAGAGCGACGGTACCGTCCTCCGAGAGGGTGTTGGGGTCGATGAGAATGTGCCCTTCATCCACATACGTGGCCATCGTGTAGAGTACATCCTGGTTCTGCAGACCGGTGTTGCGGAATTGGAAGTAGCGCCCGCCACGCTTGAATGGGGCGCCGACCTTCTGGAAGTCCCACAGAGCGGTCAGGCGCTCCTTGATTCCCTGCCGTTGTGCGATACCGGACAGATACTCCAGGGTGATGGCGTTTTGCGCTTCGATCCAGTCGACGGTCTCCGGTGCATTGAGGTCCTCCAGCCAGCGGTAAGGAGCGGCTACCTGAGTGCCGTGATAGTCATCAGTGTGATTCGACCGGCGGGTGACCGGATAGGTGATCTTGTTCATGTCGTGTTGGCTCCTCTGAGCTGAAGTGATAGGAGGGATACGGGATCAGTCACCAAAGGATAAGGAAAGCCTCAAGCAGCGTTGAGCCCTCCGTTCGTACCCTATCCCTTGTCCCATTGTGCCCTGCCTTGGCGTGTAGTCTACTCCGTGAACTGAGGTTTGACAAACCGTTGCCTCGTGCTAACATTGTTTCTACGCCCACCGCTAGCCACGGTGGGCGCTATCGGGTAGATCAACTCAGTGGCCAGGGAGCCGGCGAATGTCGACAGACACAGTGCCTGTTATCATCCTCTGCGGTGGCAGGGGAACTCGCATGGGGGGGCAGACGATGCCCAAGCCCCTGGTTGAGATTGGTGATCGACCGGTGCTCTGGCACGTGATGAAGATCTATGCGGCGCAGGGCTTCACTGACTTCATCCTGGCCCTGGGGTATGGTGGGGACGAGATCAAGCGCTACTTTCTGGAGTACGATTGGCGGAGTCGCGACTTTGCTCTGGAGGTCGGCAATGGGGGGGAGCGGTTTCTGACACCCAACGACATTGCCAGGTGGCGGATCACTTTCGCCGAGACCGGATTGGAGACGATGACCGGCGCACGTGTACGGAAGGCCGCCAGGTACGTCGAGAGCAACCGGTTCTTCGTGACCTACGCCGATGGCGTGGCGGATATCGATCTTCACGCCCTACTGCGCTGTCACCGGCAACGCGACTTGCTGGCAACGATCACCGGTGTGAAGGCCTACACACGCTTTGGCTTGATGGAGACGGATGGGCAGGGCCGGGTGACGGGCTTCGAGGAGAAGCCTTTGGTGGACGCGCTGATCAATGGTGGCTTTATGATCTTCGAGCGCGACGCGATGGCCTACCTGGATGGCGATGATGATCTTGTATTGGAGCAGGAGCCGCTGCGAGAGTTGGCCAACGCTGGCCAACTGGGTGTTTACCACCACCAGGGGTTCTGGCGGGCGATGGACACTTCCAAGGAAGCGCAAGAGCTGAATCTGCTCTGGGAGCAGGCTGCGCCCTGGAGAACCTGGTGACCCGAGTTCATTGCCTGTGACAACGGAGGAACCGTTGACCAATCAAGCGTTCTGGCATGAGCGTCCGGTCCTGATAACCGGGTGTACGGGGTTGTTGGGATCGTGGCTGGCGGATACATTGGTCTCTGCTGGCGCATTGGTTGTCGGCTTGGTGCGGGATGAGGTGCCGCAATCACAGCTAGTGCGGTCGGCTACGATCGCGCGTATCTTCGTCGTCCACGGTGACGTCACCGATTACGCCACCGTCGAGCGGGCGATCAATGAGTATGAGGTCGAGACGGTCTTTCACCTCGCCGCCCAGACGATCGTGGGGATTGCCAACCGGGCACCGATGTCGACGTTTGAGTCCAACATCAGGGGAACGTGGGTGACCCTGGAAGCAGCGCGCCGCTCCCCGACGGTGCGGCGGGTTGTCGTCGCCTCCAGCGACAAGGCGTACGGCGCGCAACCTGTACTACCTTACACAGAAGACATGCCGCTGCACGGGCAGCACCCCTATGACGTTTCCAAGAGCGCGGCTGACCTGATTGCGCAGACCTACGCCATCGCCTATGAGTTGCCGGTTGTCGTGACCCGGTGTGCCAATCTCTACGGCGGCGGGGATCTCAACTGGAACCGACTGATTCCGGGGACAATTCGCAGTGCACTTCAGGGACAGAGGCCGGTTATCCGCTCTGACGGCACCAATCTGCGCGACTATCTCTATGTCCTGGATGCCGTTCAGGCGTACATGATGCTGGCCCAGGCGTTGGATCGGAGTGAGCTGCGCGGCGAGGCGTTCAACTGCGGGACGGATGGACCGATGAGCGTGCTGGAGATGACGCGCCTGATCCTGTCATTGTCCCCGCACCCTGGGCTTGAGCCCGTTGTGCTGGATCAGGTCCGGAACGAGATCAAGGACCAGTACCTGGACAGCAGCAAGATCCGGCGTGAGGTGGGGTGGGCTCCCGGGTATTCCCGTGAGGACACTCTGCGGCAGACGATTGCTTGGTACGCGCACTACCTCGGTATTCCCACGGCCTCTGCCGGTCCGCTCTCCTGAATCGACGATGGGCCGGCTAACGTGATGAGTTCAATAGTGCGATCCGGCTATCCATCGCCGGTCTTCCTGACGGGAGCCACAGGTTTCATTGGGCGCCGGCTGACGCAGGCGCTGCTGAACTTGGGCTGCACTGTGTCGGCGCTGGTGCTGCCGGGCGATGCGCAGGCCTTGCCCGAGGAGGTCCGAACCTACCCGGGTGACGTTACCGATCCCGGAAGCCTCGCTGATGCACTGGCCGATGTCAAGCCCACCGTGGTCTTCCACCTGGCAGCGATCGGTATGGCGAACCCATGTCTAGCGATGGGCGCGGCGTGCCGCGTCAATGTCGACGGTGTAATCAACATTCTGGATGCTGTGCACGCCGTGGACGATGTGCAGCGTGTCATCTTGGTTGGCTCTTCGTACGAATACGGCGCGCGCCGTTCAGATGACGAGCTTGACCCCTTCGACCCCTACGGCGCTTCCAAGGTTGCAGCCTGGGCATTTGCCCGTGCTGCCCATAACGCGTGGGGACTCCCTGTGGTCTGGGTGCGCCCGTTCCAGATTTTCGGCCCAGGACAGCATACCAAGGCCCTCGTGCCGGCTGCGATCCTGGCGGCAATTGGTCAAGATGACTTTCAGATGACCCGCGGAGAGCAGCAGCGCGACTTTGTGTTTGTGAGCGATGTCGTGGCAGGCCTATTGACAGCTGGCCGCGCGCCGGGTATCGAGGGGCGTGTGCTGGATTTGGGCAGCGGGCAGCTTCGCAGCATCCGACAGGTCGTGGAGCGCATCTGGTCGCTGGCCGACGCCCGGGGTCGTGTTATCGCGGGGGCTTTGCCCTACCGTCCCGGTGAAGTGCCCGCGATTCCCGCCAATGTTCAGAGAACGCGCCTGCTGACGGGGTGGGAAGCTTCGACATCACTGGATGAGGGACTGGCGCTTACAATTGATGCGCTCTGGGATGAGTATTCCCCTCGCCGTGAGCGTGACGAGGATTGCGAAACACCACGCCCCCTGGAGGGTGACCATGTCGAATGACTCAGACATCTCCCGCCTGAGGCGCGAGATCCTGGCAAGAGTAGGCGAATACTACCGCCTTGCACACCAGAATGGCCCGTTTGTGCCTGGGGAGACGTTTGTCAACTACGGCGGGCGTGTCTACGATGAGCGGGAGCTTCAAAGTGCGGTGGATGCAGTTCTCGATTTCTGGCTGACGGATGGTCCTCGCGTGGCGACCTTCTCCGACGCGTTGAGCGCCTTCTTGGGTGTCAAGTATGTCCTGGCCGTGAACTCGGGCTCCTCCGGCAATCTCGTGGCGATGAGCACGCTCTGTTCGCGCCAGCTCGATCGCCCTCTGCAGCCCGGTGATGAGGTGATCACACCCGCCGCGACGTTCCCCACGACGGTTGCGCCGATTGTACAGAACTCGCTGGTGCCCGTTTTTGTCGACTGCAAGATGGGGACGTACAACATCGATGTCGATTTGCTCGGTGCGGCACTCTCAGATCGGACGCGGGCTGTCTTTGTCCCGCACATCCTCGGCAATCCGGCCGAGATGGACGTCGTGATGGATTTCGCCACGAGACACGATCTGTACGTGGTTGAGGATACGTGCGACGCGCTGGGCAGCCTTTACGACGGGAAACCGTGTGGGGCATTTGGTGACCTATCGACGTTCAGTTTCTACCCCGCGCACCATATCACCACCGGCGAAGGTGGCGCCGTCGCGACTAGCAACGCATCCCTCCAGCAGATCGCACGCGCGATCCGTGATTGGGGACGTGACTGCTGGTGTAGCCACAAGAGCGGGCGCGACGGCGAGTGTGGCAGGCGCTTCGACTGGAAGATTCCTGGCCTCGACGAGCCCTACGATCACCGCTATTACTTCACTGAGATCGGCTACAATCTGAAGATGACGGACATCCAGGCTGCGATCGGCATTCCCCAGATCGACAAGCTGCCCGATTTTGTGGCGGCCCGCAAGCGGAACTTCCAGGTGCTCTACGATGGCTTGAGCCGCTACCAGGACGTTCTGGTCCTGCCGGAATGGAGCCCCAAGGCTGACCCCGCGTGGTTTGCGTTCACTATCGCCGTTCGCGAGTCTGCGCCCTTTGACCGGCGCGAGTTGAACGAGTACCTTCGAGAGTGCAGAGTTGAGACGCGCTATCTGTTCGCCGGCAACATCCTGCACCAGCCCGGGTATCGCCATATCACGCACCGTGTCGCTACGCCGTTGACCGAGACTGACCGCGTGCTCAAGAGCGCGTTCTTCGTCGGCGTCTACCCGGGTATGGATGTTGCACGACTCGGTTATATGCTGCAGGTCTTCGCGGACTTCATGGCGAAGCGGGTCTAGGTGTTATGAAGCTATCGATCATCGTCTGTGTCTTTAATGAGAAGGACTCCATTCTGCCGGTGCTGAAGCGGGTGCACCAGGCCCCACTCCTTGCCGGATGGCAGCGTGAGGTGATCGTTGTCGACAATGCTTCCACCGATGGCACGCAAGATCTGCTGCTCAATATCAGCCACGATGGAACGCAGGTGGTCTTCCAGCCGCGCAATATGGGCAAGGGGACCTCGATTCGCACAGCGATCCCGCTTTGCACGGGGGACTACGTCTTTATCCAGGATGCCGACTTCGAGTACGATCCAAGCGATTACCCGCTGTTTCTTGAGCGGGCAGAAGTGGATCGCCCAGCCGCTATTTTCGGATCGCGGACTCTGGGTGGGCGAGCCATCTACAAGTACGCGGCGAATTACTGGGGGGTGCGTTTCCTCACCGGCGTTACCAACCTGCTCCATGGAGGACATCTCACCGATGTCGCCACGGCCGCCAAGATGGTGCGCGCCGATATCCTCAAACGCCTGAAGCTGACCGGGAGTGGTTTCGATCTGGATTTTGAGCTGTCGGACAAGCTGTTGCGCGCCGGCTATGAGATTGTTGAGGTCCCGATTCACTATACACCGCGCACCATCGAAGAGGGGAAGAAGATCCGCCCCAAAGATGGATTGGACGCCCTGCGCGTCATCGTGCGCGATCGCTTCCTGCCTATTAGCAGGGTCATTGACACAAGGAGCGGTGGATGAACATCGTCGTAGCGGGTTCGATAGCCTTTGATTACCTGATGAGCTTCCCAGGGAACTTCCTGGATCACGTGAAGCCCGATCGCCTCCAGAAGCTCAGCCTCAGTTTCCTCGTCGACGAGATGGTCAAACAATACGGTGGCTGCGCGCCCAATATCGCCTTCAGTCTGGCGCTGCTCGGGGAGCGCCCGGTGGTGATGGGGACAGCGGGCCAGGATTTCGGGCCCTACCGCGAGTGGCTCGAGGCCAGCGGTGTCGATACATCGGCGATCAAGATCATCCCCGAGGTCTTCACGGCGTCTTTCTTCGCCAATACCGATCAGGAGCAGAACCAGATTGCCAGTTTTTACACTGGTGCGATGGCATACGCGCGGACGCTGTCGTTCCGCGACTTTGCAGAGTCTGTGGATATCGCGATCATCTCGCCCAATGATCCGGAGGCGATGGATAAGTATCCCAGAGAGTGCCGTGAGCTGCGTATCCCTTACATCTACGATCCCAGCCAGCAGATCGTGAGGACGAGCGGCGAGTTGCTCCGCGAGGGCCTTGTCGGTGCGGACATCCTGATTGTTAATGACTACGAGTATGAGATGCTCAAGGATCGCACCGGCATGAGCGATGATGAGATCCGTGCTTCGGTGAAGCGCGCGGTCATCGTGACGCTGGGCGCTGAGGGGGCTGCCATCTGGGCCGGCGACGAGGAGATCAAGGTCCCGGCTGTGCCCGTGGATCAGATTGTCGACCCGACTGGTGTCGGGGATGCGTTCCGTTCGGGGCTGATCAAAGGACTGGCGCTAGGATTGCCATGGGCCGAGTGCGGTCGCATCGGTAGCGTTGCCGCAGTCTATGTGCTGGAAACCATGGGGCCGCAAGCGCACAGCTATACGCTCAGCGAGTTTGTTGAGCGGTACGTGGCGGCTCTCGGTGAGGATGAAGCGACCTCGGCGCTTCGCGCGGAGCCCGCGTGAAGCGTAGGGTTGTAAGGTCTATATAGGGCTGACAAAGGAGAGATGCGGATGAAGCATGATGTGAGGGATCTTAACTTGGCCCCGTCGGGGCGTTTGCGGATGGAGTGGGCGGAGCGGGAGATGCCCGTGCTCCGCCAGATCGCCGAGCGGTTGGAGAAGGAGAAGCCGTTCAGGGGGATTCGCATGTCGGCGTGTCTGCACGTTACCACGGAGACGGGCAACCTCGCACGCGCCCTGGTCGCCGGTGGTGCAGATCTGGTTCTGGTTGCCAGCAACCCGCTGAGCACGCAGGACGATGTCGCTGCGGCGCTTGTCACCTATGACGAGATCCCGGTCTACGCCATCAAGGGCGAGGACAACGACACCTACTACGAGCACCTCTACGCTGCTCTGGATCACAAGCCCCACCTGACGATGGACGACGGTGCGGATCTGGTCAGCACGATGCACAAGAACCGCCGGGAGATCCTGGATACCGTGGTCGGCGGCACCGAGGAGACCACGACTGGTGTTATTCGCCTGCGGGCGATGGCGGCGGAAGGCGCTCTGTCCTACCCGATCGTGGCCGTCAACGACGCCTTGACCAAGCACCTGTTCGACAACCGTTACGGCACGGGCCAGTCTACGTTGGACGGCATCATCCGCGCTACCAACGTGCTGATCGCGGGCAAAGTCGTGGTTGTCGGTGGGTACGGCTGGTGCAGCCGCGGCATCGCGATGCGCGCCAAGGGTATGGGCGCCAATGTGATCGTGACGGAGGTCGACGCACTCAAGGCGCTCGAGGCGGTCATGGATGGCTTCCGGGTCATGCCTATGGTTGAGGCCGCCCCGATCGGCGATGTCTTCGTCACATCGACGGGTGACATCAACGTGGTGGATGGCTATCACTTCGAGGTCATAAAGGACGGCGCTATCGTCTGTAACTCGGGCCACTTCAATGTAGAGCTCAACCTCGACGCGTTGACCGAGATGGCTGTTGGCGAGCCGCGTTTGATGCGTCCTTTCGTCAAGCAGTACGAGCTGCCTGATGGTCGCCGGATCAATGTCCTGGCCGATGGTCGCCTGGTCAACCTCGGCGCGGCCGAGGGTCATCCCAGTGCGGTGATGGATAT
This sequence comes from uncultured Anaerolineae bacterium, assembly GCA_965602565.1. Lineage (GTDB taxonomy): Bacteria > Chloroflexota > Anaerolineae > B4-G1 > SLSP01 > PWVB01. The sequence goes on along the minus strand of CBFCZM010000003.1, from coordinate 616 downwards.
GTCCTTCGCGAACCAGGCTCTGAGCGCCGAGTACATACTCTCCTACGCTGATGAGCTGGAGCACACCGTCTACGCTGTGCCTGAGGCCATCGACCTGGCCATTGCTGAGCTGAAGCTCAATGCGATGGGGGTCAAGATTGACGTCTTGTCCGAGCGCCAGAAGGCCTATCTCACGTCCTGGCAGGAGGGTACGTAGGCTGCTGTTCCACCAATGGGACGAGCTTTCGGCTCGACCGTCGTGCCGGTTGCGAGTTAGCGCACCACACCTGGAGAGCACAGAGATGTAGATTTGCTCTGTGCTCTCCTTGTCTCTTTGCTGGTATTGGCTAGAGTATCCGTGGGGGACGGACGCCAAGAGGGCCGACCGGCCCGACCCCGTGCCCCGGGTTCCTTATCGAGGAGATGTGGGATGAGTCAAAGGGCTGCCACTTGGGGCGATGTGATAGATTACCGCAGCGGATCCCGCTTTGTCGGTCGCCGGACTGAGATTGAGGCCTTCCGCCTCAACTGCCTCTACGATGTGCCGCAATCCCTGCTCTTCGTCCTCCAGGGGCCTCCCGGGATCGGTAAGAGTGCGCTTCTGGCGCAGTATCGTGCAATCGCCCGGGAGCACGGT
>CBFCZM010000002.1:0-38459 GCA_965602565.1 uncultured Anaerolineae bacterium | reverse complement strand
CATCGCTTCCCGTCATCTGAGTTCCGCCGGCATTGTTCAGGGGCAAAAGCATCAGCCTCCGCGACCGCGGTGGCCAGGTCCGGCGTCAGCACGATCCCCCCCTGTCCGGCCAGGGAGATCTCGATGGTATCGGTGCGCGTCAGCCGCGCCGCCTGCCGGGCGACCTCAGCCTGCACCGCCTCGGCCAGCGTGCGGGACGGCGTCAACAAGATTGCCGTCGCCAAGACGTCGTGCTCCGCTTGCGCAAGAAGGTCCGCGGCTACCCAGCGCGGATCGGCGGAGTCATCGGCGACGACAACCGTCTCCGTGGGCCCGTAGATGCCATCCAGGCCCACGAAACCATAGACCTGACGCTTGGCAACGGTCGTGAAGAGCCCCCCGGCGCCAACAACCTTGTCGACAGGCGGCACGCTTGGCGTTCCAAATGCCATTGCCGCAACCGCCAAAGCACCGCCAAGGACGAAGAGCCGGTCTACGCCGGCCACCTGAGCAGCCGCAAGGATCAGAGGCGATGGCTGTCCGGTCTGCTTGTCTGCCGGCGTGCATACAATCACTTCATCGACGCCGGCGACGCGCGCCGGGACAGCGGCCATTAGCAGGGAGGAGGGAAGCGGCGCCGTGCCACCGGGCACATAGACGCCCACGCGCTCCAACGGCACCAACCGCTGGCCCAGCAATCCGCCCATCTCATCCGACGTCCAGTTGGGGATCGGCTGCCGCGCGTGGAAGTCGCGAATGCGTTCGGCAGCCCGTTCCATGGCCCCGCGCAGTTCAGGCGAGAGGCCATTATGGGCCTCTGCCCACGCTGACTTGGGGACCTCAAGAGCCTGCGTGGTCACACCGTCGATGCGTTCTGTCCATTCGCGCAGTGCGTCGTCGCCGCGTGCGCGCACATCCGCCAGCAAACGCGCCACCGCGGCTTCAGGCGTCAAAGCCTCGCCAAAGACGCGTTCGATGCTCCCCAGCACGACCTCGGGCACATCCTCAACCGTAGACATGATGCGTCGCTTGAGTATACTCGCGGCCGACTCAACATTCTCGTAGACGGCAATCATCACAGCCTCCGCTACTCTTCCAGCTCCACAGCCCGCATCATCGCCCGGATGCGCGCCGGCTCTTCTTCGAAAATGTAAGTTACCGGCGTCACGACCACACCACTACCACCAATCGCACGCAATTCGGCAATAGCCGGGATCAGGTCATCGCGTCGCACCACAATCTGCACGGCGTGCCAATTCTCGCTGCTGTCCGCACTCACCACCGGGGAGATCGTGGGGCCCTGGAGGCCTCCCAGGACATCTTGCTCGAACAGGCGTTGGGCAATGAGTTCCGGCGATACGCCGCGCATATTGGCCACAACCATGACATGCTCCTGAGCCCGCAGATGCGCCTCGGCCAACTCGAGCAACGTACGTGCGATACTGAGCACCTCGGGGCGTCTGCGCAGCGCAGCGCGATTGACCACCAGAGCAGCTTGCGACCGGAGAATGACGCCGTCGTCCAACGCGCGCAGCCGGTTGTCCTTCAGCGTCTGTCCCGAGGAGACCAGGTCCACGATACAATCCGCATACCCAATCTCAGGCGCTACCTCAAGCGTCCCCTCAGAGTGAACAAGGGTAAAGGGTGCGACACTATGCTCCTTGAGGAAAACCTCGGCCAGGTTTGTGAACTTCGTGGCTACACGTAGCGGTCGATCCCAGCGTGAGACCGCGGCGGCGAGATCTGCAACCGTTCGGATGTTGTCCCAGGCCTCTGGCACCGCGATCGCCAACCGGCACGCGCCAAACCCCAGCGCCTCGTGGAGCACCAGGAGCTCCCCATTGGCCCCGCCGTACTCCTTTGTCACGTCAAGGCCCGTTACGCCGACGTCGACGCTACCATCTCGCACGCTCACCACAATGTCAGTCGGGCGCTGGAGCAGCACCGTCAAGTTAGGCAGTGCAGGCACTGTCGCCGCATACTGGCGTGGATTGGGCTTGTAGATCCGCAGACCGCAGGCCTCCAGAAAGGCCTCGGTATCCTCAGCCAGGCGCCCTTTGCTGGGCAAGGACAAGCGGACATCGGTTCGTTCGGGCATAGTCTTCCCCCTAATAGGAAAAGCCCCCCGGTCCAATCCGGGGGGCTGTATTGATAACTTGCTCAAGCCAGGTTAGGCTTCACGATGCGTGCGAAGCCGCACCTCCCGCATTGGGTGGTGTCAAGATCGTATGATGGTGATAGCCATAGGCCAGATTGAGCGCATTCATTACGACTACAGTACCATAGTTCCATCGAGTGTCAAGCAAGAGAGGGCACCATCAGCACTTTCTTGACACCGTCGAGCCCTGACTCGATCATCTCAACACCTCGTTCGAAGTCCCTCAGGGGCAGACGATGGGAGATCAGCTCCGACACCTTGAGATGCCCGGACTGCAGCATGGCAACGGCCTGATAGGAGTTGCGCTTGGATGTGAAGGAGGACCGCAGAGTCAACCCCTTCTCAAAGATGGCAAACGCGTCCAGCGTCAGGTCTGCGCCCCTCGGCGGCACACCGAAGAGCAGAACCGTGCCGCCAGGACGCGCCAATTCCACGGACCGCGCCATCACTCCCGGTACACCGGTCGCATCGATCACGACATCGAAGGCATCGGGTGGCATCATCGCCAGGTCATCGACCCAGCTCGCCGCACCCAGCGATAGCGCCAGCTTCGCCCGAGCAGGCTGTCGCTCCAGCACAGCCACATCAGCCACGCCCTGTTGCATCACCACCTGCAAGAGCAGGAGCCCGATCGGCCCCGCACCCAGGATCGCAATGCGATCCGCCAGCCTAACCTCGGTGCGCTCTATGCCATGGATGACGCAGGAGAGCGGTTCCACAAAGGCAGCGTGCTCGTATGGAAGCGATCCGATATCGAAGACCACCTTCTCCGGGGCGACAGCGAACTCAGCCATGCCCCCAGGCCGCGTCACGCCGACCGCCTGCCAGTTCAGACAGAAGTTCTGACGGTTGTTCAGGCAGGGGTAGCAGTTGTCACACGCAATGTTCGGCTCAACCGCGACACGGTCGCCGATCCGGAAGCGACGCACATCCGAGCCGACCGCAACCACCTCCCCCGCGAACTCGTGTCCCGGGATGACCGGATAGTCACCCAGGTACTCACCGCGAAAGATGTGAACATCCGTACCGCAGACGCCGCAGGCAGCCACCCGGAGCAGGATTTCATCGAGACCGGGTACCGGCACCGGGGCGTCCTGTACATCGACATGATTCGGTTGGTGAATCGTCAGGGCTTTCATCGGGATCAAAAGGTGTCTGCCAGACTTCGCACGTCGGACTTGGCCTGCAGATCAGGATGGACGGAACCTGAAACCTGTGTCGTCCGCCAGGCTTCATCGGTACGTGCATATCGGAATGCCGCAGCAGAAGGCCACACGTGTCTAGCCACGTTTCCTCCTCATTCATCCAGGAATTGGCTCCCTATCCGCGTCCAGCAGATAGCTCAGTGCCTACATTACCAGCCGTTCGTACAACAGCTCAGGACTCAAGGCAGGACAGACCGTCTCCTGACAAGTGATCGTCTGCGCCGCAGCAGCAGTGCCCAGCCTCACAGTCTCCTCGGGCGACATCCCTTCGAGCAAGCCGTAGGCAACCGCAGCCGTCAGGGCATCTCCAGCTCCCGTGAGATCCACGACGTCCACGGGGAAAGGAGGAATACGGCCACTCTCAGCCGACGTCGCGTAGTAGAGCCCTGCAGCACCCAGCGTGATGATGGCCAGGTCGACACCGGATTGCACCAGTCGGCGAGCAGCAGCCCCGGTGTCCTCATCCGCGTCCAACTCCTGCCCCACAAGCGCCTCAGCTTCCGCCAGGTCAGGCGTGATTGCCGCGATCTGCGGAAGGTGCGGAAGGAGACGATGGGCCAGCAGTGCGGTCGTGGGATCGGCACACACCGGGATATCGTGCTCAGTCGTGAGACGGAACAGAGTCTGGAGTGTGCGCGCCGACAGATTCGCGTCGATGCAGACAATGTCCGCATCCCTCACCAGACCCCGCAGGCGGTGAAGGTGTCCAGGCGTGATCTCACGCATCGCCGCCATGTCGTCGAAAGCCACCCAGGGTTGCTTACCGAAGTGTGAAAGCGCGACGTATGAGCCTGTCGGATGCGCATCTGAGACAATGCATCCATCGGTGTTGATCCCCAAGTCACGCAGCCGGCACAACAGCATACGCCCCCACCGATCATCACCCACGGCCGTGACCAAGTGGACCTCAACTGAAAGACGTGCCAGGTTCTCCGCTATGTTGCGGGCTACGCCACCCCATCCCCAGCGGATCGAACCGGGATTGGAGCACGCAGGTTCGACCACGGCAGTTCGAGGCTGCACCTTGATATCCAGACTAGCGGTACCCACAACTAACGCGCGATGCTCTGCATAGCTCATTCTGGTTCCCCCTCCCTGGTCTACAGCCGAGGTAAGCTTGTCAAGCCTGATCCAGGGTGCTTTGCCCAAGGCCGTTCCGCCGCGCTGACAAACGGAACCCCACCCGACGATCTTCTCTTCGCACAAAAGGCTTGTCCGCCACCTAAGTCAGTTCCCCGGATGCGGACTACTCCGGGTAACCTCGGTGATCGGCAGATCGCCATCCCACCCGAGTCCCACGTTGGTTCATCCCTCGTCACGCGGTTTGCCACATGCTGTATCTGCGAGCGTGGCTACAAGAGCGACACAGCACCCAACTGCACCGGGCGGATCTCAGGAGAAGCGTATGCAGCAGTGACCCTATCGGAGATGATAATCCGAAACGGATGAACGACAACTGCATCAGCGCGAACTACCATCCGGCTGACCGCGTCAAGGCTCTCCTCCCATCGCGCCATCCGGCGTAGCACATCTGCACGCAGCACGGGAGCGAGAGCGCAGGCATATCGGGCGCGCTGTACCGTGGCAGCCTTTGCGAGTTGGTCAACAGTAGCTAGCGCTGGCACCAGATCCCCGCGCCCCAACAGCTCAACACCACATGAGAACTGATCTAATTGCAGAGATGTGGCATCCCGCAATTCACGAATGGGCAGGAGCCAGTACCCACAGCACCGACACCCGGAGCACAGGGATACGGCGTACTACCGCGGTTGTGGGCCGGCGGGGAGCTCGGTCGTGGGGGGAGACTGGGAATCCTGCGGAGTGGGGGTGGCAACACGCACGAGGTCCGCAGCCTGCGAGATGACCAGTCGTTGTCGCTCAGGGCCCTGACCCGACGTAGCCGCATACAGCACCTCAAGAAGACTGTCAATGATCAACTGCGGAGATACCTCGACCTCGTCATGAAGGGGTCCCTGTAACTTCGCAAGCATACTATTGACGAACCTCACTTGAGCCTCTACGCGCACGTCGTTTGCCAACTGCTCAAGGTCTGCGGTCGCCTCCATCGTATCGATGTTGGCGTTCTGCTGTAGCTTGGCTTGCCAGAGCTCAAGCCACTGGCGTGAGATCGCCTCCTCGGCAGGACGTACCATACCGAGCTCGATCCGCTCCACAACAACTCCCCGCTCGGCACCCTTGTCGCGCACGATTCTCTCGATCTCGGCCTCGAACTCAGGTAGAAGCTTCGGGGCTGGCACATCGTCCTCTTCAAGCCAGTACCGAGGGTTCAGGAACTCATCCAGACGATACTGCTCCAGCACATCTCTCACAGCACCATCCAGTACGCCCATCGACATGCCGGTCACCCAGTCCGAGACACGATCGCTCCCCTCATGCTTGCGCACAGACTTGGACGTCGTGACCTTGAGAACAGCCTGTTCTGAATACCCAAAGGGCGGCATTGCCCCCCCGAACTCCTCAGGCCGGGATGATGCGATCCGGCAGACAATGCTTGCTTGACAAGAAGCCGGGATACCGTCGCGCGTCAGGAATCTGACCGTCACAGTGCGGCGTTGAGGACGCATATCGACCACATCCCAGACTCTCTCGAACGTCCGCAAATCATGGATTCCCGGGCCCAGGATGCGAGCAAGCTTACCCAAGCGGCTGGTCAAAACCACGCTGCTGTGGTCCACATTGAGCTTCGCCGGGCCTCCCACTTTGTGCACAACTGGAGGGCCATCGAGATCCACCTGTCCGCCTTGCACGCTCAGAGTCACGCCGCGAGCTGTGTTGGGGGTCAAGCCAGACAACAGACGACTCGTCAATGCCTCGGAATCATCCGTACTCAAGTCATGCAGCGCCTGCGTGTACTGCCGCAGCACGCGCGGCACGTGATAGAAGGCGGCGCCAAGGGCAATGCCGAATCCCGCAACAAGGACCAGGTAGTCTGTGCGCTGGGAAGATCCCAGCGACTCTCGCACATCGCCCCAAAGCACGATCGGCAAAGTCGCCGCATAGGCCAGAAAGAGCACGCCGCATGTCAAGAACACGAGAGCTCTGCGTAGACTCACGGATTCTGCCCTCCGCCGGCATCCCTATGGACCTTCTCCAAGACCCTCTCCAACGTCGGAAGTGCCGATTCGGGCAGCATACGCTGCACCTCTGAGCTGCGCGCCATTCCTATGAGGCAGTCGAGGACGTAATTGGCGGCCAGCTCACGCTTGGCGGCGCCATCGACGTCCTTGAGCCGCTTCCTCATCTCAGCAACCAACCCCGAGATCATCTTGCTGTCCGCATCTTGCCGGAGCTTGCCCAGTGCAGTGGAACGTTTGCGTTCTGTGCTCTCGTGCCAATCCATCACCTTGGTGATGAATCGCGACTTCCACGCCTCCACCCGCTGCTCGGTGATGGCCCGGCTGACGGGCTCGATCGTGCCACGCACCCCACCGCCGGCAATCTCGAAGCCGCGCGGCGCCAAGGCTTGCTGAACCGATCGGCGCACCGTCTTGCCGATCGTTTGCCGGCACAAACAGTCCCCAAGCTGACGGTCCTTTGACAACCCCAAGGAGGTCTCAACGAGCCTGTGAATCCTCAATAGCTCGTACTGAGGATCTCGTGGAACGCGTACGGCCTTTGCATCGGTGATGCCGCCATAGAGCTGATCCAGACTATAGAAGGAAACAGCCTGTTCCAGCTTATGTGCCGATAGCTTGATGGGGAGATCCTCCCAAGGGTGCGCCGTGTGCGCATCCAGGGGACTCCGTCCTGAGGGATCTACTTCCTCAGCGAACAGCGCCTGCAGTACATCTCGCTGTGCACGACATGGCCAGGGCGCCCCCAGCGAGATCTGGCGGCTGCCTCGCTGAATCCGGAACGCTGACGAAATGGGGACATGCACCTCAATCCCATCACGCGTGATCGCGTTCACAGCAGTCAACCGCGTCTGGTTCCGCAGGTCAACGACTCTGAACGGGACTTCGCCTCTCTGTGTCAAGACGGCTCCTGGACCGGCAACCCGGGTGATCTGCGATCCCAAGCGGAGCACAACCACGTTCTCAGGTTCGGTCACCAGCAGGCCCGGTCCATTGCCACGACCGGCACTTCCCTGTATCCGCGTGTGTACTTTGCCATCCTCCACGAACCAGGTCGTCCCGGGAACTGTGGAGTAGAAACCCAAGACCAGCGACAATGCCGTGCGCAAAGGCGCCTCGACGCCATCGCTCACCGGCACCACAGCGGGCACCCAGATGATCAGGAGCCAGATCGAGACAGTGGTTGGTGTGATTGATGAGAGACAGAAGAGACCGAATTTCGCGTACGAGATCTCGGGTTGGATCAGGGCTGCCAGAAGGACCAGAGCTGTGAGAAGCAGAATCGATCCAACCACCAGAATCAGGGCCGGGCGATCCGCCGACCGCCCATGTGACGTAAAGACACCACTGAAGAGCACGAACAGGCTGAGGCAACATAGAGGCAGCAGGAAAGTCAGTGCCAGCACGAACAGTGGCGACAGGTCCAGGACGCCGATCCACAGCAACCCGGGGAAGATCCACAGCGTCGGTCCCCACACCCAGAGGAGTGCCATCCACGGCTCGCTTCCTGGAGACGCAGGAAGACGGCTTGATGTAGGTAGGTGCCCCCGCAGATATCTGTCTAGGAGATAGGTTCCCGTCAAGTAGAGGACCAGGAACCCCACGCGTACAGCCAGCATCCATCTCCTCCTCAAGAGATCGCCATGTAGGGCCACTGTAACACACAACAGGGAAAAGGAGAAACCACCGGGCAACCAACGATATCTTCCAGGAGAGTTCCCCCACAGTCGAACCGCGGTGCTACCAGAAAGCAGCATCCGCCGGTTCTTACTCCAAGCATTGCCAATAACCCGGAAACAAGTAGAATCCCCAGTTGACTTCGGACAAACTAAGGCTGCATTTCACTCAAGGATAGCCAACCTGACCCACGGTAGTCTTTCATAACCCACTCAGCACAAGGATCAGTCTGCCATAATATGAAATACCACGACGTCTTGCGTTACCTCTATGGGCTCGTAGACTATGAGAAACGCCGTATCGAGCGCTACTCAGCCCGCGTGTTCAAGCTTGAGCGCGTCATACAGCTCCTCGAGAAACTAGGGAACCCGCATCAAGCGTATCCAACGTTGCACATCGCGGGAACCAAGGGCAAGGGCTCCGTGTCCGCAATGATGGCGAGCATTGCCCGTGCCGGAGGGCTGCATACAGGGCTGTATGTCTCTCCCCACTTACACACGTACCGGGAACGCATTCAGGTCGACGGAATACCGATCTCGCGGTCCGCTATGATTGAGTTGGTCGAGGAAATCCAGCCGGTCGTGGAGACAGTTGCTGCCCTGACCACATTTGAGGTAACCACAGCTCTGGCATTCCTGCACTTTCTGAGAGCAGATGTCGATCTGGCCGTCATGGAGGTGGGGCTGGGCGGCAGGCTAGATGCCACGAACGTGATCACGCCCGAGGTCAGCGTCATAACCTCGCTGAGTCTGGACCATACCTACCTGCTTGGCAATGCGCTGGCGGAAATCGCTTTCGAGAAAGCCGGCATCATCAAGCCAGGCACACCCGTGGTGACATCACCGCAGAGGCCCGCTGCGCTTCAGGTTCTGCGGCGTGTTGCTGAAGAGCGAGGAGCGCCGCTCACAATCGTGGGTCAAGACGTGACCTGGGAAGCCGCTTCCCGATCACACAGCCGCCAAACACTGCGGGTTAACCACACGGCAGCCCCATCGCCATTTGATGGCGACTACGAGCTTGCGCTGCTTGGCGAGTTCCAGCTGGAGAACGCAGCCACGGCGGTCGCGACGTCAGCAGTCCTGCAGGCAAGCGGCCATCCGTGGGCTACGCCGGAAGCTGTGCGCAAGGGACTAAGGACTGTCAGCTGGCCCGGACGCATGGAAGTGTTAAGTGAGAGTCCGCGACTCATCGTAGACTGCGCCCACAACCCCTATTCAGCCCGAGCCTTGGCTGATTCACTGGAGCTGTGGTTCCCCAATACTTCCTGGATCCTGTTGTACGGGGCCTCCAACGACAAAGACATCACCGGCATGCTCGAGGCCCTGCTGCCCATCAGCAAGCACGTGATCGTTACGCGTTCCTATCACCCCCGCGCAGCGGCCCCCTACGTATTGGCCGACATCTGTGCCGACCTTGGCAAAGGTGCCGAGATCGCCGTGAATCCCAAACGTGGATTGGAGCAGGCGTGCCATAGACTGCAACCCGGTTGGGGCATTATCGCCACCGGCTCGATTTTCCTCGTAGCAGACACTCGCGAGGCCTGGGGCAAAGATGCGCATCTTGATCTCCCGATGGGAGACTGGGTCGACGAACCCTGGGAGTGAACCATGGACTGGGACAAACTACCACTGACACCTGAGGACTTCTTCGGCGAAGCTTTCGACGCGGGAACTGGTGGAGAGGGCCCCTTCGAGGCGGTCCTTCTTCCCCTGCGGGAGCTGGTCGTCTATCCGCAGATGGTGACGCCGCTCTATGTTGGACAGGATGAATCCCTGCAGGCGCTGTCCGTCGCGATCCAGGAAGACTGGCCCGTCGTCGTCGTTGTGCAGCAGAACAAGAACATAGAGAGCTACCCGACCGGCGCTGATCTCTGCACTATCGGAACAGAAGTCGTGATCGCCCGCTCGATTCGATTGCCTGACGGCACTACCAGCGCTATCGCTCAGGGCGTGGGGCGGGTCAGAATACTGGAGTACATACAGGAACGCCCCTACTTGATCGCTACTGTCGAGATGCTTCCGGAACCCGCGGAGGAAGGTGCGCTTACGGAGGCACTAGTGCGTGCGGTTCTGACGATGTTTGAGAAAGTGGTCCAGCTCAACCAGGCACTGCCCGAGGAGGCCTACGTCTATGCGATGAACGTGGCTGCTCCCGGCCAACTAGCCGACGTTGTTGCGCAGATCGTCAACTTGCCGACCGAAGCCAGACAGGCGCTCCTCGAAACGCAGGATGTCACTGAGCGACTCCAGAGCATCAGCACGCACCTGGCCCGAGAGCTCGACGTCCTGGAATTGGAAAACCAGATCCAGACAACGGTGCAGGAGGAGGTCGACAAGAACCAACGCGAGTACTTCCTTCGGGAGCAGATGCGCGCGATTCAACAGGAGTTGGGAGAAGCAGACGCCTTCACCCGGGATGTCCTCACAATCCGCGAGCAACTGGCAAACGCTGACTTCCCCGATCACGTCCGTGAACGAGCAGAAGCCGAGCTCAAACGCCTGTCGATGATGCCGGCGATGGCTCCAGAGGTCGGGATCATTCGCACCTACCTGGATTGGCTGCTCAATCTGCCCTGGGACAGGGCCAGCGAAGACGACCTCGATATGGCACATGCTGCAGGAATCCTCGAATCCCAACACTACGGCCTGCCCAAAGCCAAACAGAGGATTCTTGAATACATCGCTGTGAGGAAGATGGCACCGCAGGCCCAGGAGGGCACGATTCTCTGCTTTGTGGGACCGCCAGGTACAGGGAAGACATCACTCGGACGCTCCATCGCAGATGCCCTGGGCCGCAAGTTCGTCCGTATCTCATTGGGCGGCGTCCGTGACGAAGCGGAGATCCGGGGACATCGGCGCACGTACATCGGAGCGCTACCCGGACGGATCCTGCAGACGCTTCGCCGCGCCGGAACAGTGAATCCTGTCTTCATGCTCGACGAAGTGGACAAGATAGGGATGGATTTCCGCGGGGATCCATCTTCCGCGCTGCTGGAGGTACTGGATCCCGAGCAGAACAACGCCTTCTCCGACCACTACGTTGAGATACCGCATGACCTATCCAGGGTGCTGTTCATCGCTACGGCCAACGTCCTGGACACGATCCCGCCGGCGCTGGAAGACCGGATGGAGGTTATCGAGTTCCCTGGCTATACCGAGCTTGAGAAGATCGAGATCGCCCGGCGCTTCCTTATACCTCGCCAGATCGAGAGAACCGGCCTCTCCGCTCATCCTCCCACGTTCCCTACGAGAACCCTGCATATGCTGATTCGCCAATACACATATGAAGCCGGGGTACGCAATCTGGATCGGGAGATTGGGAGCATCTGCCGCAAGGCAACCCGTCGCCTGGCTGAGGACAAGAGCCCCATTCACACGATCACAACGAAATCAGTGGCGCGCAGTCTTGGCCCACCGCGGTTTCAGGAGGAGCATCTGGAGATCCACCACACTGTGGGTGTCGCCATGGGGCTGGCATGGACAGCCAACGGCGGGGACTTGCTCCCGGTTGAAGTAGCATTGATGCCGGGCAAAGGAAGCCTCACACTCACAGGACACCTTGGGGATGTAATGCAGGAATCCGCGCAAGCCGCGCTTACCTACCTAAGATCGCGGGCGGAAGCGTGGGACATCAGCCCAGAAGAGTTCGACAAGACAGACATCCACATACATTTTCCGGAAGGCGGCATACCCAAAGATGGGCCATCCGGCGGCATCACCATCGCCGCAGCTCTGTTCTCCGCCTTCTCGGGACAGCCGGTGCGCCGCGATGTAGCGATGACAGGGGAGATCACGCTGCGAGGGCGAGTCCTGGTGGTCGGTGGACTCAAAGAGAAACTACTGGCCGCCCATCGGGCCGGCGTGCAGACTGTCCTGCTACCCACGCGCAACAAGAAGGACCTGCAGGACATGCCCAAGGAAATCCGAAATGGCGTTGAGCTGGTCTTTGTGGAGACAATGGACGAAGTTCTGGAATCCGCGCTCGTTCAATCGTCTGAAGAGATCTGATAGCGCGCTGAAGAGCAAAGAGGCGCCCCGGTGAGGGCGCCTCTTTGTATGCCGGGTTACATCTAGTACATCGGTTTCAAGATGCCGTAGTCGCCATCCTCGCGCCGGTACACCACGCTGAGCCGTCCATCATCGGCGTCAACGAACAGGAAGAACTGGTGCCCGAGCAGTTCCATCTGCTCAACTGCTTCGTGGGGAAGGATTGAGCTGACCTCAAACTCCTTCACCCGAGCAATGCTGGGCATATCCTCCAGCAGCTCTTCATCCTCCAGGACCGGGGCGTCGGCCAGCGCAGCCTGCTCTGGAGCGCGGCGCATCGTCCGACGTCGCCCCTTGTAGCGCTCCACACGACGAGCCATCTTATCCATCACCAGGTCAACAGCCGCAAAGACATCGGCAGCTCGTTCCTCAGCGCGGAGAATCGCTTTCGGGACGTAGATCGTGATCTGCGCAACCATGCGTCGAGAACTATCCCTTGCATTGCTTTCGGAGAGATCAACACGGATGCTGTCAAGATTCGGCAGGTACCGCTGGAGCTTGGAGGTCTTGCCCTCAACGTAGTCGCGCAAGCGATCGGTCAACTCCAGGTTCCGAGAGTAGATCTGTAGCATTTCCATAGGTGAATCCTCCTTGGTGTTAGGATTGGGGCTAGAGAGCGTGTGCCAAGGTGAGTGCGCTCACAGTCCTGGCCCCCTGGGCCATCAACGCCACAGCACAAGCATCCAATGTAGCGCCTGACGTCGCCACATCGTCCAACAACGTGATACGGAATCCCGATAGATCACGTGCCTCCGAGCACGCAAAGGCATCCCGCACATTGTCCCAACGCTCCTGTCTCCCCAGATGCGTCTGAGAGGCTGTCGCCCTTGTCCTGTACAGTATAGTCTCACTCACCGGCACCTCAACTCGGGTCGAGAGCGCTCGTGCCAGCAAGACGGACTGGTTGTAACCGCGGCGTGCTTCACGATCGCTAAAGAGCGGCACCGGTACAAGAAGATCACTGCTGAGTCCCCAACAACGCCAAGCCTCAGCCATGCGTCTTGACAAGGGATCAACAACCTGGACGCCACCGCGGTACTTCAGCGCGTGGATGGCATCGCGGATAGCGTCCTGGAACAGAAACACCGATCTGATCGGCGCGACACGCAACGGGGAGGTACGACAACGCTGACATAGCCCTGGTCCATCCCACGCATCACCGCAACGCAGGCATACGGGGCGGTCAGCAAAGGGGATCTGCTCTGCACAACCATCGCAAAGCCAGGTCTCGACCCTACCACACGCAACGCAGCAGGGCGGGAGGATGAGATCGAGCAAGAGACGATAGAGTCGTCTGGCGACAAGCGTCGTCTGCTTCACCCAACACCTAACCTGTGCAAAGAGGCTATCGCGAGCTGAGACGATAGCTTGGGGGTACCTAGATACTGCCGAAAACCCCCGATTCCATGATCTTTAGCATGGCCGGCCCCAGCAGCACGATCAAGATCGTCGGGAAAATGAGGAATACCAGCGGCAGCATCATCTTGACCGGCGCTTGGCGGGCCTTCTCCTCGGCACGCTGTCGCCGCTTCATACGCATCGTGTCAGACTGGATCCGCATCACCTTGGCCATGCTGACACCTAGCTGATCCGCCTGGATTATCGCAGCGGTGAACGTCGTCATGTCAGCGACATCCATGCTGTCTGCCATACTGCGCAGAGCCTCGCGGCGCAATATGCCCAACTGCATCTCCTGAACAGTGCGCTGGAAAGCGCGACTCAGCTCGTTGTCCCACTTCTCCGCCACCTTCTGCATGGAGGCGTCAAACCCAAGGCCGGCCTCAATACAGATAGTCAGGAGATCCAGAGCATCGGGAAGTGCTTTGATGATCTCCTCCTGCCGTCCCGAGATCTTGGAACCCAGCCAGGTCCCGGGTAGGAGATACCCCATCATGAAGGCAACAAGGATCATCAACAGCCGCTGGCTAAAGGGCATGGCTGAAGCAAAGACCACCAGCAGCGAGCTCGTACCCAGCAGCAGCGCGGCCCCCACGCGATAGCCGAGGAACTGCGCAGCCTTGACCTTGTGTCCAATACCTGCGAGCACCAGCTTGTGTCGGGTTGACTCAAGCGTGTTGGCCGGCGTGAATCGCTGTGCCAACTTGCTCAAGGCTCCGACCATCGGAACAATCACGCGTTGGCTGAACGGCTGTGAGAGCTCCAACTCCTCAAGCGTCACCGATTGTCCCAGAGCAGCCAGTTCATTGAGCCGGTCCTCCACGCTTTGTGCGGAGCCACGGCTGCGCATGGCAACCAGTACAACTACCACGACAACGGCCAGGAATCCAGCAATGACTAATACGGCCTCCATCGTGTCCTCCTCAGACCTCTATGCTCACGATCTTGTTGATCACGATGTATCCGACCACAATCAGCACGACGGACACACCCAACATCATCCAGCCACATGGATCACTGAAGAGTGGGGCGGTGAACTCAGGATTGATCAAGGAGATCACTCCGGTCAGGACAACCGGCAGGAACGTGATCAGCAAGCCTGTAGCGCGCCCCTGTGCCGTCAGGATCTTGATCTCTCCCTTGATCCGGACACGCTCGCGGATGGTGAAGCTGATCGCATCCAATACCTCAGCCAAGTTACCGCCGACTTCGCGCTGTACACTCATCGCTGTGATGACCAAATCCAGGTCCGGGCTGGGCATCCGCCGGAGCAAGTTGCCCATTGCCGTATCAAATGAGGCGCCCAATTGGAGCTCAAGAACGACCCGGCCATATTCCTCCGAAATCGGCGCAGGCATCTCGTTGGAAATCACCTCCAGGGCCTGCATCGTGCTGTAACCTGCGCGCAGGGAGTTGACCATCAGGTTGAGTGAATCTCCGAGCAGGTCGTTGAATTCCTTGAGCCGTTTGGTTGTACGCGAGCCGACATAGATACGGGGAAGGAAGAAACCCGCGACGACGCCGATGGGAATGAACATGTAGCGCTTGATGGCAAAAGCAGCCAGGCCAAGGGATAGCGACACAAGAAGGGTCAGGACCAGGAACTCACCGACCGTCACTTTGAGGTTTGCCCGAGCCAGTTGTGTTGACAAGTTGGCCGCAAAACCGCGACCGGCGACGGCCCGGTCAACAGCAGTACTTACAAAGCCAGGCCCTCCTTGCTGCTCCACTCGAGTATCGTGGACAGCAGCTGCCTGGTTCCCCAACCGCTCTTCGACCAGCGCCTGTCCGGTGGGTCGTCTGGACAAACCGAGCACCAAGAGGATGACGGCTATTAACAGTATCGCACCGACCAAGACAAGGAAACCCATGCTGATCGACCTCCTCCAAACCAAGCCCACTCCGGGCACCGGATTGGCTGATAATGCGGGCTCGGGTCAGTAACGCAATCGCTGAGCAACACCGAAGATGGACGGAGGCAGACGGATACCGGCTTGCTCAATACGATCCATGAACTTCGGGCGGATTCCGGTCGGGCGAAGCCGGCCAATGACCCTGTTATTCTCATAGCCGGTTTGCTCGAACTTGAAGATATCGGCCATCGTGATCACATCACCTTCCATACCTTGTACCTCGCTGATGGAGATCACACGCCGAGACCCATCTCGCATGCGCGACAGCTGAACGATCAGATCGATGGCGGCCGCCACCTGCTCCCGGATCGCACGGTGAGGCAACGCCATGCCGGACATAAGCACCATCGTCTCCAGACGGGAGAGTGCATCGCGCGTGTTGTTCGCATGCAACGTCGTCATACTGCCCTCGTGCCCGGTATTCATGGCCTGCAACATATCTAGGGCCTCGCCGCCACGGCACTCACCAACAACAATCCGATCAGGGCGCATTCGCAGTGAGTTTATCACCAGGTCGCGAATATCAATCTGTCCTTTACCTTCAACGTTGGGGGGACGTGACTCCAAGATGACAACGTGTTCCTGACGGAGCTGCAACTCCGCGGCGTTCTCGATCGTGATGATCCGTTCGTCTGACGGAATGTAACTCGAGAGGATGTTCAGGAACGTTGTCTTGCCCGTGCCGGTGCCTCCTGAGACTATCACATTGATGGCCGCCACAACGGCTGCCCTGAGGAACTCGATGGACTCCTCCGTCACCGTGCCCAAGCGAATCAAGTCCTCCACTGTCAGCGGTCTCCTGAAGAACTTGCGGATGGTCAGAATCGGGCCTTGCAGAGAAATCGGGGGGATGACGGCATTCACACGTGAGCCATCCTTGAGCCTGGCGTGCACAGTGGGGCTGCTCTCGTCAATACGTCGCCCCATCGGCGCCACTATGCGCTCGATGATGCGCATCAAGTGCTCATCTGACTCAAACGTGACATTCACACGCTGAAGCCTGCCATCACGCTCGATGAATATCTTCTTGGGCCCATTGACCATGATCTCACTGATAGTTTCATCTGCCAACAGCGGCTCAAGCGGCCCCAAGCCCAGGATCTCAGCCACGATTTGCTCGAAGAGCGCGTCCCTTTCCCGCCGCCCCAGAACGATGCTCTCCTCCTGGAGGATTTCATCATACATCTCCTTGATCGTGCCGCGCACCTCACCAGTCTGAGATACATCCATCGCAGGATCCAACTCCGCGATCAACCGGTTCTGGACTCGGTTCTTGAGATCCATGTAAGCATCGCGGGCTTGTGGCACTGAGCGACGTTGCACAACCTGGCCGGAAGAACTCGCAGGCAGGGGAGAAGACGGACTCCTCTGACGCTGGTCCGAGGTGCTTCTCGGTTTCTTTTCAATCCTACGCAAGAGCGACATGCCTCACCTCACTGAACCTTGCCAATCCGACACCTCAATCTAGAGCAGGCGGCCCAAGCCAGAGCGGCGTTGTGTCTCGGCCTCCGGCGGCTCTTCGCCTGCTGCCACGTGAACACGTTCGTGAAGCAATTCGGACAGCCTCAGAATGCCCTGCCCCATCGCGGTTCGAGCACCCCTGACCATCACCGGTTCACCAAGGTTGGCAGCACGCAGCGCCGTGCGCTCGTCCATCGGCACGTGGGCAAGGGCCGGCATCATCGCACGCTCAATCGCTTCCGGTTGGATGCCCATCCGCTTACTGTCCACGCTGTTGATGACCAAACCAACTCTCTCAAAGCCATACCCAATCTTGCGCAGCAGGTCCATGTACATCCGAGCACCGCGGATTTCAGGGATCACCGGCCGAGTCACGACCACAAGCAAGTCCGAAACATCCATCGCAGCTAGCAGAATCTCGTCCACTTGATGGGCCGTATCGACGATAATGTAATCAAAGAGTGGACGGGCGAACTGAAGGATGGTCCGCAGGGTTGCATTGGCGCCGCTGTCTTCCGTGCCGGACTCCCGGAATATCTCCGCCTCTTCCGGCGAGGCCGGTGCTACCAAGACCTTCACTCCCGAGCTATGTGTCACCAGGATCGTGTCAAGCAGATCCGGATGCAGGTCACCAACAAGCGGAGCCAGATCCGCCAACGTACGTGACGGCTGCAGCTTCATGAAAATCGACACATCTCCGAACTGCAGGTTAGCATCTACCAAGCATATCTTGGCCTCGGGTCCCAGGATCGACTGCAAGGCGACAGCCGCGTTCACTGCCAGAGTCGTGCATCCCGTCCCACCCTTGGGGCTGTAGAACGTGATGACATTGGCGTCCATCACCCCAGATACCTCAGCCTGTGTCCGCTGCGCGTCCTCCTCGGGCAGAGGACCCAGCATCCCAGTGCCCATCTTCTGCTTCAACGCAAAAGCACGATGAATCGCGTCCATCAACTCATCAGCACCGGGCGGTTTCGTCAGGTAGTCACGTGCCCCGGCCATCATAGCACGACGGAGGTAATCCGTCTCGCCCTGGACCGAAAGCATGATCACTTGAACCGCAGGGACGATCTCGATGATCTTCCCGGTGGCAGCAATGCCATCCATTCCAGGAAGATTGACATCCATCAAGACGATGTCTGGATAGGCTTCTGCGACAGTACTCACAGCTTCCTCACCCGAGCTTGCCATTGCCACCACATCGATATCAGGATCAAACGAGAGCAGTTTGCGCAACTGCTCTCGCGTCCCAGCGATATCGTCTACAATCATTACCTTGACTCGTTCCGGCATACTTGGCTCTACTCTCCTAGTCCTAGCCCCTGCTCTCCTAGCCCTGGCCCTTATGTTCTAGTCCCTACTCTTGCGGTACCTCAACCGGCTCCGGAAGGGCTTCCAGAGGAGGATGAACCTGTACGGGTGCCACAGCATCATCAGGCATTGAGTCGGGTAGCTGGTACTTGTCGAGAATGTAACGGAACCAGATTGGTTGAGTCTGCAGCAGTGTGCCCGTCACTCCGGCGGGTCGCAGCGCCAGATCGAGATCTGCGCCCATTTCAAAGAGGTACTTGAGCACCAAAGCATCCTCGCGCGTCACCAACAGCGTCACAAGTTCAACCTCCCGAGCCTCCTCGGGTACGGGCACAGGTGTCGGCGCAGCCGCGGCTCCACCCGCTAAGGGCGCCACACCGTCGGCCTCAGCATCGGATTCCAGGTCTGGCTGACCGCCAGACCCAGCGTCCTGAGCCCATACGCCGACATGCCAGACCACGGCGTCCTGAACTGTCATCTGAACGAGAAGCGCAGGATTCACGGCAGGTTGGGAATCCACGGGGTAGATGGCTGCCCATTGACCGTTGGGTAGCAGTTCAAAACCGCCGTAAGGGCTAGACTGAGCAGCCTCGCCCTCTTCGCCACTGAGGAGGTAAGTGAACTGCTTCACACCATCGTCCAAGAAGTCCGTGTACACGGGCTCGATGTTCAAAGCCGCAAGCACGTCGACCCGATCGCCTGGCTGCACAGCCCACCCGATGGCCCCCTGAGTGTCAAAGGGTATCGCATACGCAACTCGGTCCTCTGGCTCGAACAAGGCTGCTGCAGAGCCACTGACCGATAGCATGCCGCCTGGGCGACCCACCATATCGGGCATAACCGGCATACCACGGGGAATCTCCGTCCGGGCGTACTTGCCATCGACCTCTTCCAAGGAAGCATAGTACTCGTAAGGTAGATTGTCGTTGGGCCACTCCTGCAGCGAGATCGCGTTATCAGCAACACTGATCGGCATACCACGAGGAATGTTCTGTATAGCCACGACTATCTCAGTCATGGTCACTTGCTCGAGTTCCGGAGTTGCCACCAGGTCAGATTCCGACGCACTCCCGGGGGCCATCATATTGAGGTAGAAGTAGACCGCACCGGCCACGACAGCCAGGACGATCAATACCAGCGCAATAATGACCAGACTTCTGTTCCCGCGCATAGGGGCCTCCTTACTAGACCAGAACGTGATCCCTGACAATTATAGCCCGAAACCCGCATCGGGGCGAACTCTGAGCAGATGGTGTGTGCACGGTAGGGTCCCACACATAACCGGTTTCAAACAGAAACAGCGACTGAACTGTGCAGATGCACGAATCGACGGGTGGGGGAAGGAGTCCGTGACGCGGACATCAGGTCGATGTTGTGGCAGAGCATGCCAGCCCACCCCTTGCAGTCATAAATCAGTGTATCACAGCGGAAATCATCGCACAGCTAAGGAACGGTATCGCTTACGTTACAGATTGACGGGCAGACAGGCCCCGATAGAATCGGCTCATGAACACCACGTTGCACGGCAACCTGGATGAAGTCGGACTGGATCCGGGCACGCTTGTGAAGGGAACCTTCCTCACAAGGTCAAACCGATTCCGTGTCGAGGTCCGCGTCGGCCAGCAACAGGCCGCCGCGCATCTGGCAAACCCAGGGCGGCTAAGAGAACTGCTGATTCCCAACCGGACCGTGTGGCTGAAGCCCGCCGACCGTCCACATCGGCAGACCGACTACGACTTGGCCCTGATCGAGCATGGCGAGATACTGGTTTCGCTGAATGCTCATCTCCCCAACGCGCTGCTAGCCCAGGCCTTACGCGGCGGCCACCTACCGTGGGTAGATAGAGGCGCCGTGGTCCGCGCCGAAGCACATCTCGGCACGAGCCGTCTCGATTTCCTGGTGCGCAGCCAGGACAACCGGCAATTGTGGATAGAGGCCAAATCTGTGACCTTGGTCGAAGGGCATTTGGCGAAGTTCCCGGATGCTCCCACCCGCCGAGGAACTCGACATGTCCACGAACTGACTTCCGCTGTGCGCCAGGGCGACCAGGCTTTGATCATCTTCGTTGTGCAGCGCAGCGACGCCGAATGTTTCACGCCCAACGACAGAACTGATCCGGACTTCGGCGATGCACTCCGCGCTGCCGCAGGGGCAGGCGTGCAGGTACGAGCAATACGCTGCAGGGTCACGCCCAATCGCATCAGCCTGGCCCGGACGATTCCTGTATCTCTTGACGGTCCAACACGCACCAGCTATAATCCCAGCCAGAGCCTCAGCTGAAGGAGAGTACACCGGAGGAAGAACAACTGGATGAAGGGCATCTTCGAAAGCCTGCGCAAGACGCGCACCAGCGTCTTTGGCCAGATCGTCAATCTACTTGGGGCTGGTGATATTGATGAAGAGACCTGGGAAGACATGGAGGCTCTTCTAATTCGAGGGGACGCCGGCGTCGAAACTACACTTGCACTTGTGGCGCGACTACGTCAGAGAGTTGATGAAGAAGGTATCTACCAGACCCAGGCTCTACAGCGGATTCTGCACAAGGAAATCCTGGCCTTACTCCCCGAAACTGAGCCTCTGAACCTGAATTGGCCGCTGGCCGTTGTGCTGATCGTAGGCGTCAACGGATCGGGCAAAACAACGAGTATCGGGAAACTCGCCCATCAGTTCAAGTCACAGGGCAAGAAAGTGGTCCTGGCCGCCGCGGACACATTCCGCGCAGCTGCAATGGACCAACTCAAAGTCTGGGGGCAACGCGCTGGCGTTCCGGTCATTGCCGGTCCACAACAAGGGGACCCCGGTGCGGTAACCTTTGACGCTATGGAATACGCGCAGGCTCACAAGGCAGATGTCCTGATCGTTGACACAGCAGGACGCCTGCACACGCAGCACAACCTGATGGCAGAGCTGGAGAAAATCCAGCGGGTCATCTCCAAGCGCATCGCCTGGGCGCCGCACGAGACGCTGCTTGTGTTGGATGCCACCACTGGCCAGAATGGATTGATTCAGGCCCAGCAATTCCTTGAGGCTGTCAAGATCAGTGGCATTGTCCTGGCGAAGCTGGACGGTAGCGCAAAAGGGGGCATGGTGTTGTCGATAGGTCACCAGCTACGTCTCCCGGTTCGCTTCGTGGGAACAGGTGAGAGAATCGATGACTTGGCCCCATTTGACCGTCAGGCATTTGTGGACGGTCTGCTGGGCAATGGCCGAGACACCAACCCGGATTGAGAGAGACACAAGCACCGAGAGGATCACAATGAGCGAACTATCAGATCGTCTGGAAAAACTGGCTACGCGGATCGAGTCGATCTGGAGGCGTCTTTGACCTATCCGCACAGACGACGGAGCTTGAGGAACTGGAGAAACGGAGCGCCGAGCCGGATCTCTGGAGCAATCCGGAGAATGCCCGGCGGCTGATGCGACGACTTGCAGCACTGCGCGACGACATCGGGTACTGGACACAACAACGACAGCAGGTGGCCGATGCCATCGAGCTCGAGTCCCTGGGTGATGATGATCTCGGTCCGGAATTGGAGGACGAAGCCAGCCGTCTGGAGTCAGAGCTAGACCGGGCAGAGTTCAGACTGATGTTGTCGGGCCCGTACGACCAGGCCAACGCGATTCTCGCGATCCACGCCGGCGCAGGGGGTACAGACTCTCAAGACTGGACCAGTATGCTGCTGCGGATGTTCCTCCGCTGGGCAGAGAAGCGAAACTTCAAAGCTGAGATTCTCGACTCCACCGAGGGTGATGGCGCCGGGATCAAGAGCGTCACAGTGGGCATTGCCGGCAGGTATGCCTACGGATACCTGAGGTCAGAACGAGGCGTCCATCGCCTTGTGCGTTTGTCGCCGTTCGACGCAGCACATCGCCGCCACACTTCTTTCGCTCTTGCCGAAGTCTGGCCCGATCTGGAAAGGGAAGCCGAGATCGCTGTCGACGCCAAGGATCTGCAAATCGATACTTACCGCGCCTCATCAGCCGGCGGGCAGCACATGCAGAAGAACGATACGGCCGTTCGTATCACTCACACGCCAACGGGCCTCGTCGTTGCTTGCCAAAGCGAGCGATCTCAAGGACAGAACCGCGAAACAGCGCTGCGGATCCTGCGCGCACGACTAATGCAGATGCAGGAAGAGGAACATCGCAAGCAAATCAGCGATCTCAAAGGAGAACACGTGGACGCGGGGTGGGGAAACCAGATCCGCTCCTACGTTTTGCATCCCTACCAGATGGTGAAGGACCACCGCACGAATCATGAGACTGGCAACGTGCAAGCAGTACTGGATGGCGAACTAGACCCCTTGATGGAAGCGTACCTGCGCGCTACACTAAGCGCAGACTGATTGCCAATCCAAACGGAGGTAACCAATGGCCAAGAAGCGCAGTACGTCGTCCGGTAGATCAGGTGGAAGCAAATCACCTCGACCGAAGTCGTCATCGACATCCCGATCCAGCCGTACGCTCTCATCAAGCGTATCCGGGTCAAGACCCAGCTCAAAGCCCAGCCGGAATGTCAGCAAGGGCAGCTCGACCATGCGCAGCCGCCCGGTGTCGACTGCTGGGGATGCGCGGGCACAGCGGCTCTCTGCCGTGCATACGAACTGGCAACGTGTAGCCGGCACACTGGCCCTTGCATCCCTGTTCGATGTCCTCGATGACGTCACAGGCGGTCTGGACAGCTTGTCGCAGGAACTGGCTGACGTGCGAGCACGGGGTTACCGGTTCGGGCGGAGTTGGGAAACCCAGCTAGGATCGCTGAACGACCGGTGGCCGCAGCAACGAAGTCAGGCAACCCGCTTGCTGCAGAACGAACAACAAACGCTTCAGCGTGCCGCTAACGACATCGATATGCTTCTGCAGAGGGCAGCTAGAAACGCAGGTCTGATTGCCACGGCCGAAAGCCGCATCCGGTCGCTGGAAAGCAATGCCAGGAGCGCTGAGTCCCGCGTCCGTCAGACCTTCGACGCAACCACACAGCAGGCAGACGCTCTGCAGCAAGAGATCAGCGAAGCCCAATTCGTCCTTGATGCACTCGATGCAGCCAGCTTCGAGCTATTCCCGGATGAGCACGCCATTGCGGCTTGCCGGAGCACGTGGACCAGCGATCAGCAGGAGCCTGAAGGGTTCTTGTTCCTGACGGACGCTCGCCTGATCTTCGAGCAGCGGCAGGAGATTGCCAAGAAGAAGATCCTGTTCATCACGACCCAAAAGGAACTGATCCAGGAGAAGCTATGGGAAGCCCCGGTCGGAGCAGTGGAGGAACTCGAAGCCGAGGACCAGAAAGCCTTCCTGAAGCGCAAAGAGTTGCTCACACTCCGCTTCAGTGAGCGCACCCGCGAGATCCCCGGCGACATTACACTCCAGCTCCAGGGAGCGGACAACGACACCTGGCGAGGTCTGATTCGCCGGGCGAAGAGCGGTCAGATCGACGGCGATCGATTTGGTGCGCCGGCACCTGATGAACAACTATCGGCGCAACTCGAACAGGAAACTGCCGAGACCGAGAAGGAACTGCCGACCATCTGCTCCAACTGCAACGCACCACTGCCACCGGTCTTTAAAGGGATGCAGCAGGTCACTTGCGACTACTGTGGCACAACCATCAACATCTAGCACCCCGTCAGATCGGAGCAGCCTTTACAGCAACGCACACGCAAGCAGCTATGGATCTCATTGGCGAGGTAGACTGCTATATCAGACGACACCAGTTACTCGAACCTGGTTCGAGTGTTGTCGTGGCCACATCTGGAGGCCCGGATTCCGTTACATTGCTGCATCTACTGCAGCGCCTGGCCGGCGCATTTGGACTCAGCCTGCATGTCGCCCATCTGAACCATCGGATTCGGGGGCAAGATGCCGATGACGATCAAGCGTTTGTGCAGAACCTGGCCGCCAGATGGGGACTGCCGTTCACGAGTGACAGCATTGACGTCCCTGCCATCGCCTCGCGCGAGAAACTGGCGCTCGAAGAGGCTGCCCGGCGCACGCGGTACGCTTTTCTCAGTCGCATCGCGCAACAGGTCGGTGCGACTCGTATCGCCGTTGGCCACAACGCCGACGACCAGGCAGAAACCGTGTTGATGCACCTGCTGAGGGGTGCCGGCCCTGCCGGACTGCGAGGTATGCTGCCCAGCACCCAACTAAGGGATTACCGGTTGCTGCAGGCCTCCTTAGAGCCACCTGCAGATCTGACGATCATCAGGCCCCTACTGGCAACACCGCGCGCCGACATCGAGGCATACTGCACAGAGCACGATCTGGAAACAAGATTCGATCGCTCCAACCTGGATACGACCTACTTCCGTAACAAGCTACGGCACGAGGTCCTCCCGTATCTTGGCCAGATCAACCCTCAGATCTCCGAACGACTGCAGAATCTGGCTGAGGTGGTGCGGGCAGACTACAAACTGCACCAGGAGTTCGTCAGTGTGGCACAGGACACCTTGCTGGTGGCCTCCTATCCTGACGCTTTGGTCTTCAATCTGGCCCGCTGGCGCGAACAGCCCCTCGCCATCCGGAGGGCCATCGTTCGCCGTGCGGCCTACCGGCTACGGCGGACGCTGCGAGACGTTGATTTCGCTCATGTCGAGAATGCGGTGGATGTCGCCCAGCGAGGTCAGACCGGATCTCAAGCGGTGCTGCCCCGCGGATTGACTCTCACGGTGGGCTATACGACCGTAACCATCGCTGACGCTGATGCTATGCATCTGCCATCCGAACGACCGTGGCTGGATGTGGGCAGCGACATCGGCGTCTCAATTCCTGGGATGACGCCTCTACCTGACGGATGGGCAATCCAGGCCGAAGAGGTCACACACTGGGACCTAGAGGTGATCAAGGACAATATGAACCCTCTCGTTGCCCGGCTCGATGCCGGCGTCCTGGGCAAGACACCGTTGCTTCGCACCCGACAGGCCGGAGATCGCTTCCGCCCGCAAGGTATGCAGGGCTCTGAAGTCCGGCTAAGCGATTTCTTGATCAACATCAAGATCCCGCGACGCTGGCGCGATCATCTGCCGCTGGTAGTAGCCGATGACCGCATCTTGTGGGTCGCCGGCCTCCGGCTGAGTGAAGAAGCTCTCGTCCGTACCGACACAGAACGTGTGGTGTACTTGCGCTTTCTTGAGCCATAGCAACGAGGCCAGATCACCCGAAGGAGACTCAATGGCGAAGAACCTGATCCTCATAGCAGGCAACATTGGCGCAGGAAAGACATCGCTCGCGGAACGTCTGGGCAAGCAATTGGGGTGGCACGTTGCCTATGAGTCGGTTGATGATAACCCCTACCTTGCCGACTTCTACACCGATATGCGTGCCTGGAGCTTTCATCTTCAGGTCTTCTTCCTGGGACACCGAGCTAGACAGCACGCGGCACTCTATGCTATGCCGGCGTCCGCCATTGTCGATCGAAGCATCTACGAGGATGCGCACATCTTTGCCAGAGCCCTGCACGAGCTGGGCAACATGTCTGATCGGGACTATCGGGCCTACCAGGCGCTCTATGAGCTTGTGACCGGCAAGCTTCCCCGGCCCGATCTGCTGGTGTACATAGAGGCCAGCGTACCGACCCTCTGCAACCACATTGCCAAGCGGGGACGAGACATGGAGTCGGCAATCAGCGAAGACTACCTGACACTACTGGGGCGTTACTACGGCGAATGGATGAGCCAGTTCGATCTCTGTCCCGTCCTGACCGTCCCCGGCGATGACCTGGACTTTGTTCGCTATCCGGAACACCTGGAGATTATCGCGAATCGCATCGAGGCCAACTTGGCCAGGAAGGAAGCAGTTAGGTTCCCCAAGCCGGAGGCTATGATTGGCTGCTGAGTACGGCGGACCACTGAGCGAGCGCGAGCTTGAGATCACAGGACTCGTCGCCCAAGGCCTCACCAACCGAGAAGTAGCTGCGCAGCTCTATCTCAGTCATAACACCGTGAAGGTACACCTCCGCAACATCTTCACCAAGACAGGTGTGGCCTCACGTACCGAACTCTCTATGCTGGCCGTGCAGGAAGGCTGGATCATTCTATCGGGAGGCTCAGAAGAGGTGCCGCCCGCGACGGGCGCGGAACCGGGCGCCCAGTCGCCAGCCGCAGCCACGGCGGCTGATCGCACTTGGTGGCCCGAGTGGCCCTGGCAGCGCTGGGCCACAGTGGCGTGTGGGCTGGGTCTGGTGTCTATCATCTTCTTGCTGCCACAACGGCACTCTGCACCGGCGGCTTTCGTCGGTCCCGGCGACGTATTCGGTACCAATGACCCTGCGCCGGACCTTCTTGCACCCGCCACGGCGGATAGTTGGCAGGAGCTGGCGCCTCTCCCCGTGCGACGTGCAGCGATGGGCACCCTGGCATACGCCGGAAAGATCTATGCTATCGGCGGCATGGCTGATGACGGCCCCAGCGGGCGGGTAGACATCTACGATATCCCGTCAGATACATGGGGGCAGGGCCAATCCCGGCCGGTGGCACTGGCCAACGCCGGAGCAGTGGCTCTTGGTGATCGGATCTGGGTTCCGGGCGGGTGTGATATCAACTGGGTGCCCAGTAGCACCACGGACTGCTACGCGCCTGAACAAGACACGTGGTCAAGGGCTGCCCCAATGCCGACGCCGCTTTGCGCCTACGCCATCGCGACGTACGAGGATCGGATCTACCTCTTTGGCGGGTGGGATGGTCAGGCCTACCGCGCGCTCACCCTCGTCTACACGCCGGCAGATGATGCGTGGCGCGAGCTAACGCCCCCCCTGCAGGCCCGCGGATTCGGCGCCGCTGCAGTGCTGTCCGATCGCGTCTTCTATGCCGGGGGATTCGATGGAGATCGTGAATGGACCACCTGTGAAGTCTACTTCCCGGCCACCGACAGCTGGGACAGCTGCCCATCTATGCTGCAGCCGCGCGGCGGCCTGAGTCTCGTGGCAACCGGTGGGCGCCTGTACGCAATCGGCGGAGGCTGGCACACACCGTTGGGCTTCAACGAGCGATACACACCGGCAACCGACCAATGGAACGTGATGGAAACGCCGATCGTGGGGGAGTGGCGCAACCTCGGCGCTGTGCCCTGGGAGACATCCATCTACACTGTCGGAGGGTGGAGCGGCACAGGTTTCCTGAACCGGACTTACGCCGTGGAAATTATGCCGTGGCGCGTCTTCATCCCCGGGACATTCCGCACGCCATAGAGGCTTTCCGCGAAGGCAACTGGAAGCTCCTGATGCTCGAGGCAACCCCCGCAGGACGGTGGCTAGCCCTCTGCGGCCCCCCGGCCAGCGTGCAACACTAGATGAGTTGCAGTCCCGGCTCAATGTCCAGATCCCACCCCGCGCGATCCCCCGCCTGATAGCGGTAGAAGCCGGCAGCGGCAATCATGGCAGCGTTGTCCGTGCAAAGCACCTTGGGCAACACGTAGACCGGCAGCGGGACTTTCGCTTCTGCAGCTTCGCGCAGCGCCGTATTTGCAGAGACACCGCCTGAGAGCAGAACAGCATTGGGCCCGAATTCCATCACCGCCGCCAAGGTCTTCTCAACCAGGACATCAACGACGGATTCCTGGAATGCCGCGGCCATATCAGCATAGAAGCGGTGTGGTACCGGTCCAGCATACTTCTGCTGGATGCGCAACACAGCCGTCTTGAGCCCGCTGAAACTGAAGTCGTACGTGCCGGGTAACCAAGCTCGTGGCAGATCGATCGCCGCGGGATTCCCCTTCTTCGCGGCTTCCTCAACGGCGGGACCGCCGGGATACCCGAGTTTCAGCATCCGGGCGACCTTGTCGAATGCCTCTCCAGCAGCATCATCCAGCGTGCCACCAAGCCGCTCGTACTGTCCATGATCGTGAACCAAGACCAGGTCGGTGTGCCCGCCCGAGACGATCAGGGCGATCACTGGAAATCTCAGGTTCCCCGCGGCACTCCCCTCAGCGCCTGTGTCAAGCCAATGCGCATACAGATGTCCTTCCAAGTGGTTGACAGGCACCAGAGGCAAGCCCGTCGCGAGTGCAGCGCCTTTTGCGTAGTTCAGGCCCACCAGGAGCGAACCCGGCAGGCCGGGCCCATACGTAACAGCCATGGCGTCCAGATCGTCCCACCCAATATGCGCGGCGACCAAAGCCTGCTCCACTACAAAGGAGATGGATTCGACGTGCATGCGCGAAGCCAACTCAGGATAGACGCCACCGTACTGAGCATGGAACTCAGCCTGTGAAGCGACGATATTCGAGAGGATGGTGCGTCCACCATCCACAACAGCCGCCGCCGTCTCATCACAGGATGTCTCGATGCCCAGAATGCGAATCGTCATGGGAATGCTCCTTCTAGACCACGCCCGCCCCCATAGGCACAACCAAATCGTAGGGCATATCGGTCAGGTTGTGAACCGCGCCATCTTCAGCTATCCACAAGACATCCTCGACACGACACCCCATGCCCTCATCGGGATAGTAGAGCCCGGGCTCGATCGCGAACAGGTGCCCCGGCAAGAGATATGTACCGTTGCTCGGGTCATCGTGGAATCGAGGAACTTCGTGGATATCCAGCCCGACGCCGTGGGCGATCCCGTGCACGTAGCCCCGCTGTGTTGCGGGATCTTCAGCCACCGTAGGGTGTCCACGGCCACCGAGGAAATCGCAGGTCATGCGCTGGTAGTAGCGCGCCGTCTCGCCAGCACGCACTTCGGCCTCGAGCGCAGTCAGACAGTCAACAACATCCCGGTGCAAGCGAGCCACCGGCTCAGGGGCGTAGCCCAAACTGAACGTCCGCGTGAGATCGTAGAAATAGCCGCCGCCAACTTCCCGTGGGAAAATGTCGAAGACGATCGACTCACCCAGGCGGATCGGGGCATCCAGCTGCCCCCGGCTGTGAGGAATACCGGCGTCCCGCCCAGTAGAGAAGATGAACCCCTCTGGATCTTCGAGTCCTTCATAGGCAACCAGCCGGGCAATTCGGGCGTGAACGTCCCCGACCGTCAGACGATCACCATCGGCCTTGCGCAGTATTTCACCCTCCCCGACCTCGTGGGACTGAAGAAACGCCACAGTCTGCTTCACCACCGCAGTTGTGCGCCGTCCCACATCGCGGATGCGCGTGACCTCATCAGCGTCTTTCGTCGCGCGAGCCACGCAGATCAGATCCTCCTCGATCTCACCAACGATCTCAATATCCGGCGCAGCAGCATCCAGTGCCGTCAAGAAGGCGTAAGCATACCCCTGATCCAGGTAGCCATAGCATCCCAGGCGTCCGGAAACCCCGAGATCCTCGAAGATCCTACGATAGTAGGCAACCGTCGCAGCCAGTGGATCTCCATTGTGCTGTTGGAGCAATTCGCTGTACCGGTAACGCGTCGTGAGGACAACCGTGTGACCTGACTTAGCAGCAGAAGCTCGGTCCATGGGCCCAGCAACTACCGTGGGCGCGTCTCCCCGCTTCTTGACGACCACAGCTTGGGTGAGGTGCACACCATTCAGCATGTAGAACAAAGGCGGGTTGCCGAGAACCTTTCCCCTAACGAGAATCACATCCAGGTTCCGGTCAGCCATCAGTTGATCGATGTCACGTCTCATTCAGCCGCACCTCACAGATAAGGTATAATGGTCTATCTGGGGGCCATTGTGCCACAAGGGAACAGAAATGCCAAACGCCACGGCAGAGATCCCGGAGCGTACTTCCTTCTTGGGGGCAATAGCAGGGAGTGTATCGTCACAATCCCGTTGACAAGATGCTTTTCTGGCCCATCGTCACCCGCTGGACCCACCGCCGTGAACACCGGATGTACCAATACCCAGTTCAGGATGGGTAGGAGACAGTCTGGTGGTCCGGCAAGAGACCTTTCTTGGGCATTCGCCCGAGTCTGAACTGGGCGCGGGACCCCAAGTTAGATTGCGACCTTCGGCTATTCTAGGTATACTTAAGTTGCCAATCATGCGCCAACGCTCCAGGGGAGCGCTGAGTTTCGGAGTATTACAGTGAAACCACTCGTGGCAATCGTTGGGCGCCCCAATGTGGGCAAATCAACGCTGTTCAATCGCATCGTCGGCGAGCGCCGGGCGGTTGTGAGCGACATTCCGGGCACCACTCGCGATCGGATTGTGGCTGAAACCGAATGGAATGGACGCTCTTTCCTGATTGTAGACACAGGCGGCATCGAAATCCTCCCGGCGACTGTGGAGGCGGGGCGCCGTGCACTTGAGACGGAACCGCTGCTGGTAGACTCCGAAGCATTCATTCCTTTGATTCGAGCACAAGCCGAGGTGGCGATTCAGGAAGCTGATCTGATCATATTCCTGACCGACGCCAGCACAGGGCTCACCGGCGCCGATCGCGAGGTAGCCGACCTGCTGCGAAAGTCAGAGAAACCCATGATGGTCGCCGCTAACAAGGCGGAGAGCGAGACCCGCGAGTTGATCGCGTATGAGTTCTACGAACTGGGTATGGGAGAGGTACGCACGCTCTCTGCCATCCACGGGATGGGGGTCGGTGACTTGCTTGACGCCATCGCGGCTAGACTACCCGGTGTTGAGGACCCTGAGGGACCCGAGAATGAAGCTGTCCGCATTGCCTTGATTGGTCGCCCCAACGTGGGTAAGTCTTCGCTGCTGAACCGTCTTCTGGGTCAAGAACGCGCCATCGTCAGCCCGGTACCGGGTACCACGCGTGATGCGGTGGACACAGAGATGATGTGGAAAGGGCAGAAGATCATCCTGGTGGACACAGCTGGCATCCGGCGTCGCGGCAAGATCGATGTGGGCGTGGAGAAGTACAGTGTACTGCGGACGGCCCGAGCCCTGAAACGGGCTGACCTGGCTCTGCTGTTGATCGATGCAACGGTAGGCATAACTGCCCAGGATGCCCACATTGCCGGTATGACCGTCGCCGAAGGTGTCAGCGTGGTCGTCCTCGTCAACAAGTGGGATGCCGTCGAGCCGGAATTGCGCCTACACCGGCAAGACATCGAAGACCACGTCCGTGAACAGCTGCAGTTCCTCAACTTCATCCCGGTGCTCTTCATCTCAGCTCTCACCGGGATGAACGTCAGTCGCATTCTTCCGACCTCACAGGAGATTGTCGAGGCCAGATATCAACGTATTCCCACTGCCCAGCTCAACGATGTGGTACAGCAAGCGCTTCTGGACCACGCGCCACCCAGCAGTGGAGGGCGGCGGCTGAGAATCTACTTCGGCGCACAAACTGAGGTCGCACCGCCGCACTTCACCTTCTACGTTAACAACCCGGATCTCGTGCACTTCTCATACCAACGGTACCTGAAGAACTGCATCCGCAACATATACCCCTTCCCTGGCACTCCCATCAAAGTGACACTCAAAGGACGTCAAACGAGCAGAGACAAGCAATAGCATCAGCGTTGGACTTGTGCCGATGGCCATCGTGGGGATAGGTAGGCGATGCAATCCCTCGCCTACGCCAACATAGTCAACACTCGTAAAGGAGTGAGCGGTGAGCCCTGAACTTCAGGTAAGGATCCAGAGACTGGGGAATCACTACGTTGCAGTCACCACGTGCCCCGACGGACAAGAGATTCTACGGAACGAGTTCCAGCACGAGACGACGCACACGACCCATCTTGGCCCTCTCTGGCTCATTGATCAGGACAGCCTGGTCGCGGATGGAAAGCGTCGTCGGAGTGGCATTCCGAAGGGCGAATCCGGCCCAGCCCAGCTAGCTGCTCAAGGCTCGCGCCTCTTCCGATATCTCTTCGGCGATGGGTCTGTCCTTGGGAGCTACATAGCCCAGCACCCCGATCAGGCGAGCCACCAACTAACCCTTGTCTTCACCCCTGAGGCGGCTCACCTGGCACGCCAGCCCTGGGAGTACCTCTTCGACGGAGAACACTTCCCATGCCTGACAGGCAAGCTGTTACTCAGCCGCAGGCCATCCGGTGCAGCCGCCATCGACACCGCGCCCCCTACCGATTCGCCGCTGCGCATCTTGGCCGTTGTGCCTGCACCAACCGATCAAGTGGCATTTGACGCGCTGGCGGAGTTGGGGATCCTCCAGACATCCCTCGAACAGTGGCTCGCACGTGGCATACTGGAGATGGACATCCTGCCGGAGCCCACGTCCGGCGCGCTCCTTGAGCGAACCGGCGAGGAACCTTACCACATCATCCACTACGTTGGGCATGCTACATACCGCCTGCCGCAGCACCAGGGTTTCCTCTGCTTTGAGGATGAGCTCGGCCAAACGGAACTCCTGAGCGGCACGCAGTTGCCCCGATTTCTCAAAGGGAAGTCCCCCGGGCTCCTCACCCTGGCCGCTTGCCAGAAATCCCAGGTCGGCCTTCTTGATGCGTTCCAGAGCGTTGCCACTGAGCTCATGGACCACGAGATCCCCGGCGTGCTGACAGTGCCGGTCACCCTTTCGGCATCCACCGCTACGGCTCTCTACAGAACACTCTACGGTGGGATCGCTCAGGGTGGGACCGTCCAAGAGAGCCTGCACAGGACACGCGCAGCAGTGCAGCAAGCCGACCGGGAGACAGAAAGCAGCCAGCAGCGTTTTGAGTGGGGAGTACCGGCGCTCATTCAGAAAGCAGCAGATCTCAGGCTCATTCGGTCACCGTCCCAAGAATCCACACAGAACGAGACTCTCGAGATCGACGCCGTGATCAACCCGCTGCCCACCTTGCCTCTGGTAGGGCGCACACGTGAGATCCAGGTCATCCGGAAGGCATTGCGCGAAGAGGCCAGCATCTTCTACATCCTGGGCGGCGACGGGGTCGGCAAACAGGTGTTCACGTCGTATGTCATAGAGCGCCTTGCCGCGAGACGTGGCGCAGTTCTGACCATCCGTTGTCGTGAGGAACTCGATCCACTAACCACCCTTGCCAAGATCGCTGACTTCTGGAGAACGAGCTTGCCTGAGGCTGATCCACAGGCAGCAGACCTGCTGCTGGATGCGCATCAGGCCCCTTTCCAGCGGGCACAGAGGGCCCAGCAGCTCCTGGCACAGAAACGCTACCTGCTCGTCTTCGAAAACCTGGATACGTGGTTTGGTACACCTCCCGAGGGTCAAGCTCGGCTGCAGAACGATACGCTGCGCCAGGCATTATTGGGATTGCTCAGAGAGCCCAGCAAGGCGCTCTTCTTCTTCACAGGCGGACGTCGCTGGGAAGATCTGGCTAGCATAGCAGCTGGGCGCCGCAGAGAGATCCGCCTTCCGCTGCTGTCGCTGCAGCACGCCATCCAGGTGATCAACCAACTGCCGGCCCTGCGACAAGCGGTAAGTTCCTCAGCGGAGAAGCGAGCGGTCTACGCACAGCTTGGAGGACATCCGCAAGCACTCCAAGTTCTGGATCGATGGCTGATCTTGGGGAATGACCTGCAGTCGCTCGGAGACTATGGGCCAACAGAAGCTAGATCACCGGAAACCTGGGTTGACATCCTGGTTGCGGACATCTTGACTCAGATGGATCCTGGCGAGTATGGTGTTCTTCAGGCTCTGTCCTTCTTGGTGCAACCTTTCACTGAGCAGACCGTCTCCGGTCTCACCCTGGTCGCCGCCCAGCATGCCCTCCCACTGATCCAGAGCTGGTTGTGTTTTGGCCTGGCTGAACCGGCTGCCCCGGACGACGCCCGGCAGCGGTTCAGGATAGCGGACCCGGTTCGCCGGGTCGTCTTGGATGGGCTGAGTGACGATGAGTTCAAGGCGCTCCATCTGCAGGCTGCCAGGTACTACGCGGCGCCATACTATGACGCGGCGCGACGTCAATTACTTGCGCGCAGTATCACCAGTTGGGCAGAGGATCGAATTGGTTGGCTGGCGAGAGATGCCAGCGGCATTCTGGGTATCCGGCTGCGACAGGAGCAGACAACTGAGGGAAAGGCCCGGTTGGTGGCCTCAGCATACGCGTGGCAGTATCACTTGATGCAGGCCGGCGACATCACAGCAGCAACACAGATCATCCAGACTATCGCACCGGTGCTTAATCAACTGGGCCAGCGCGACCTATCCAGAGAGATACTGCAAGCGATGCTCAGCGCGAACGACAGCGGTCCGAGCACCGGCAATGAGGTCGAGTCATTTGTCAGACTGAAACTGGAGGAAGGTCCGCTCTCCACAGCCCTTACTGTCTACGAAGATGTCTACGTATCGCTGGATCCTGACGAAGGCGGAATCCAGCGTGCCTACGTTCTACTGCGCGCCGGTAACGTGAAGCAGCGACTCAGCGACCCCACAGCCGCGATCGAGAAGTACAGACAGGCGCTCCGCATTGCCCGCGAGGAGGAAGACCGGGAAGCAGAAGCAGCCTGCATGTACAGACTGGCAACCGCCCATCGAGAAGACCTCAATCTCCGGCAGGCCCTTGTATGCAGCCAGGCAGCCAAAGAGCACTACGAAGCCCTTGGCTACCCCAACAATCTGGCGATCGTCGAACGCGAACAAGGACTCGTTCTGGAACAGATGGAGCGTCCTGAGAGCGCTCTAGAGCGTTTTGCTGCCAGTCTACAGATATGCCGGCAACTGGGCGATCGACGGTGCATCGCGGACAATCTCACAGATATCGGACGTCTCTTCGAGAAAATGGGCAACACTGAGATGGCAATTCAGGTGATCGAGGAAGCTCTACAGCACTACGAGTATCTGGGAAAACCCGAGCACGGCAAGGTTCTCTCACTTCTTGAGGAACTCTACGCACACAAGCGGCGGATAGACGAAGCTGTGACACGACTCCGGGACTCCAAGCGCGGCGAGTAGCGCCGCGACCGGCGCTGTGGGATCCAGCAACCCTCGCGCTATGGCTGGATCTCAATCAAGCTGAACTGCGCACGGTCTTCATCCAGTCGCACACCCGCCGCGTAAAGCGCCTGCCGCGTGCCGCGCCTGGCTTCGTACATTCCCACATAGAGCCCATATTCCCCGGCAGGCAAGGCCGCCGGCACCCTCAAGACGTGGCGGTCGACAATGATCTCGCCCTCAGACCATGTGGTTGTCGGCGCAAAGCCGCCATCCGGCCAGGCATCAGACTGCGCCAGAATCCCGTTGTCGGGATCGACCAGATGGACGAACACCGTATAGTCAGCCGCCGCAGGCCCCAGAGCTCGCCAGTAGAGCGTGACAGCCAGATCATCCCCCTGCCGGGGCTCAAGCGCCGCCAGGTCCGCGCCGACAAGCTCACCGAACCCCGCAACCGTGACCGCCAACGGAATGTCGGGCTTGCGCGGCAACACGAAGTCACGCGAGCGCTGCTGCACAGAGACCTCACCCACGATGACGGCATCAGCCCCCGCCCCCCCGCACGGGGGGCCGTACGGGCAGGTCTGAGACCTGCCCCCATGCTCAGCCGGGAGCCCCTCGCCATTCACAGGCCACACGGCCAACGTGCATCTCCCCTCAGGTAGGTCAGAAGAAAGCAGCGGCGCATACTTCACCTCATACCGGTGCCCAACAGGCCACACCTCGGGGGCTGATGGGGCCCACGGGAGGAGACCTCCCTGAAGTCGCGCTGCCCCACAGACCAGTTCCCACGCAAGTGCATCTGAAGACGGCCCCTCGCGACGCTCCAGGCCCAATGAGAACTGCATCGCCCGCCCGGCCATCAACTGCATCTCCGGCAGCTCCACACCGATGACGTGCAACCCGGGCCACACAGCATCGCGAGCGATTAGCCGGTCAAGCTGCGGCACTGGATATGGCGGGGCATCGACAACCACATCCCCCAGCACCAACTGGGTGCCGCCAAAGGAACCGTCGCTGCGCGTGAGCCCCAGCCAACCATCCGAGCCAGACAGCGACATCACCAGAGTGTAGGTGCCGGGCGGAAGGTCCAGCGGTATAGCGACGTAGGCCTGGCCATCAGTGACTGCCCCGGTCAGCCAGTTGGGTGCGGGCCAGCCCCAGTCATTGACGACGCGCTGCCCATCGTCGGCCCAGATGATCTCCCGCGCCCCGTCACCGGTCTGCAGAGCTAGATAGATCTCCAATTCCCCAATCGTCGTATGGGGCAGCCACCGCATCTGCACAGTCAAGGGACCCAGAGCCTGCACCGGCTCGGCCCACGCGACACTCACCAGATCGACCACGCCGGCGAAACGGGCCAGATAGGGCGCCGTCGCCCGTATCGCCGTGAACAGCCGGCATTGCTCCGCCTCAAAGCCGGCCACCGGCGAGGCGGGCTCGCACACCAGACGCCCAGCCTGCTCGCCTGCAGCGAAGAGCGTCTCAAGCTGAGACTCGGCGAGCGGATAGCACAGTGGGGCGTGCACCCACAGGAAGGACGTCTCCGGATCCACGGTCGCATTGAGCCAGGCCGCAAGACCATCCGGCGTGGACTCCTCAGGCACCGGTGCCGCCGAGAGGCCCGGAAGCGGACCGGCGCATAGTAGTGGCAGGGATGAAGGCTCAGCCGGAGCGGCGGTATAGATCGTCGCCACCTCACGGCCGGCGACACGAAGCCGCTCCGCCACCGCATAGCCTTCGTCAGCGGCAGATCTCTGGCCGATGATGGCATCGGCACATCCCACCGTCGCTACGGTCCGTGGCCAGGTCTCACCCGAGAAGAGGGCCGCCGTGCCGGGGACATTCTCAGTGAGAACGGTAGCCGTCTCCGGCGCAGGCAGCAGCCGGTTCAGCTTGCGGGCCGCCAGCCCCGACGCCTCACCCCACCCCAACGGAATAACCGCCTGAGCACCCCAGGGCCCGCCGAGAAACGGGGACGCGTAGTGGAGAGGAACTATGGCAACAAGCGCCCAAGGCAGCAGAAGCAGTCCCAAGGCCACCCGCTGCCAACCACGCTTGGCCTGCGACCATGCGGACGCAGCCACCGGAGTGAGCAACGGAATCACGGTAAGGACATAGCGATCGAACTTCTTCGCCGCCACGGTCAGCGCGACCAAGTAAGCCAGCGCCGCCAGCACTCCCCAACGCGGAAGCCGGCGCACATCGCCGTTTGCGGCGCCGCCGTCTGCGGCGCGGCGTCTGGAGCGCGAGGCGCCGAACAGCGCGGCGGCCAGCCCTAGGAGTACAGGCGGCGTCATCCGGAACAGGAGGATCAGAGGGTAGAAGGCCGGCCCAGGATCTGTACGCATCTCACCCAGGAAAAACACCGGCCGCAGGCCAATACCTTCGTGGTAGGTGATAGCTCCGATCAGCGAGTCCACGGCAGCACGCGGCGCTACCCAGAAAGGGGGATAGAACATCAGCAAGAAGATCACGGCCAGGACGGCAATGAGGGCAACCTGTACAGACCGCTGCCTCAACGTCCCCTCGCCCCACAGAAGAATCGCAAAGGCTAGCCCCGGTGCCACCAACAGCCCCAGCGTCTTGGTCAGCCCAGAAAGGGCCAGACACAGCGCCGCGAGAACCAAGAGCATAACCCGGCGTATGCGCTGGCTGCGCGTGTGCGGTGCAGGACCGGGTTCTGCCCGCGGGAGCGCCAGCAAAACGGCAAGCAGAGCAAAGGTGGCCTGGAGCGCATCGGTGTGCAGAAGACCTGAATGGCCCGCGAAAAAGGGGTCCAGTGCCAGGAGAAGCACCATCCATCGCGAAGTGCGCGCGCCGAGACGCTGCCGCCCAAGCTGATAGGCCCAAACCAGCCCCGCGCAGGCGACAATAGCCACAAGCACACGTCCGGCTGGCAAGAAGAAGGTGAGGTGCTCGAAGGCCTCAGCATTCTCCGGGGCGAGCCAGGCCATTCTGGCGATCCAGTCCTGATGGTCCGCCGCCGCATCAGGCTGCAGCCACGCCATAGTCTTCACGCCCAGGGCACCCAGCGCCATCGTCGTGATGCCTGGGTGTCCTGTTTGCGGAACGTCAGCCCAATCGCCGGCCTCAACTGCCTGCAGAAACTCAACACTTCGCATCACCCAGATCGGCTCATCGGGCGTGACATAGAGCCCAAGCGGCGTAAGGCGTACGAAAAGCGCCACGATGAAAATCGCGGCGCTGAGCATGACTATTCGGATCGCTGATTCGTCAAGCGACTGGCGCCCCACGCTACTCCTCTAGGCGGATCACATAGATCGGCTTATTCTGGACCTCGAAGTAGGTACGCGCCTGGATCTCCCCCAGCAGCCCCATGATCAGGAACTGAACGCCCAGGATCATCAGCAAAATGGCCAGCGACAACAGCGGACGACTACCGATATCGGCGCCGGTCACCACCTTACACAATGTCAGGTATAGCGCCATGCCAAACCCCCCCCCCCCCCTGCTGAGCCCCGCCAGCCCCCAAAGCTGCCTCGGCCGGGGCAGAGAGCGGCGCAGG
>CBFCZM010000001.1:0-40027 GCA_965602565.1 uncultured Anaerolineae bacterium | reverse complement strand
GGTCCAACGAGGCCGCCGTCGTCGTCAAAGATTCATCCTTGGTCTATGCCGTGGGATTGGCGGAGTTGATGCGGCGTGCTCAGCAGGTCAATGGCACCTTGCACGAACCGCTGCTGATCTTCTTCACCACCGGTGTCCTTTACTTCCTGTTGACTCTTGCGACGAGCCGCCTACTGGGTTGGGCGGAACGCAAAACGCAGATTCCTGAAATGGTGGCGGCACGGTAGCAATTGCGTACCCGGGCAGCCATGGATCCATCACAATGCGCGGGGCGGCAACTGGATAGTTGCCGCCCCGTTGCATACGGTAGGTAGTGAATCCGGCTTGATCTACGCCTCTCTGTGCGGCTCGTCCTCTCCTAACGCTACGTCCTCCTGTCGTGCGTAGAAGCAGAGCATCACGCTGCCGTAGGTGCGTTGATCGAAGAGGGTCAGGTTTTCCAGTTCCACGTTCTCGTATTCATTGGGATTGATCTGGACGATCACCCATCCGTCATCGTAGAGCCAGTCGGGGCCTGCATCGATGAGTGACAGCGCCCGTGTCCACCATCCGCGGTACTGCGGGGGTGCGATGAAGATATAGTCGAATGGCGCAGGTGGCCGCGCAAGGTACTTGAAAACATCCGCGCGGACCAGAGATGCGCGTTTCTCCAGGGTGGTTGTGCGTAGGTTGGTCTGGATGGTGCGCAGGGCGGCTGCGTTCACCTCCACCAAGACCGCCCGTTCGGCCCCTCGGCTCAACGCCTCAATGGCGACCTGGCCGGTACCGGCGAAGAGATCGAGGAATTCCGAGTCCCTCACGTGTGAATCAAGGATACTGAAAAGCGCTGCTTTCGCCCTATTGGTCATAGGTCGGGTACCGGGGCCTTTGACGGATTGGAGTCGGCGTCCCCTGGCTGCACCTGCGATTACACGCACGATCTGTTAGCTCTCCCCATTCGTCGGCAGGAGTGCTGCTGTCTCCTCAGCCTCGCCAGCCACGGTCGGCGCATTGGATACGCTTGGCGTGCCGTCATCCACGGTGAGTTCCTCGGCTACGACCGACTGCGGCGTTGGCTCGGGGAGTGCGTCTGTGTGGATCTCATCAGTGGCCGGAATCTGGCTTGGTCTGACACCTGTAGCTGCTCTCCTGGCGCGGTACGAAGTCGAGCCCAACAACTTTGGACTGGCAATGACGCCAATGATCCCTCCCCAGAGTAGACCCCACAGTGCGAGAGCCAGCAGGCCGATCAATTGGGCGGAAAGCTGCTGTGCGTTGCCGGCAACAAAAACTCCGACAACGCCCGGGCCGACGACGGCGCCTTCGGGAGACAATCCCTGTCCCATTCCGTTCCATCCCTGTCCCCAGCGGCCATCGGCCAGAAAGGCCAATCCCAGGACGCCGGGAAACCCACTGGTCAGGGCCAAGGAAACGGCGGTTGCCGCGCCGTGGCTGCGCAGCTTCTTGTTGGCCACGTAGTGGATCAACGGGAAGAGCAGGCCTGCCAGTAGACCGACTACCAGTGCTGCCCAGGGCGGCACAAATGGCGCGCAGGCGAGCAGCGCGCCCCATCCGGCGCCAAGGCCCAGCGATGAAAGCAGGGCTTCGGGTCTGCCAGTGGCCATCCAACCGTATAGCTGTGAGGTCACAACGGCACCAGCCATTCCAAGGAGCACGTTCATGGCCGCCCGGTACCAGTCGATAGCGGCGCCGGAGACGTGGAAAGATCGGGAGAGCCCCCATCCGAGCCACCCGATGCCCATCAGCAGCGCGCCGATGTTGGAAATGAGCGGGCCATGGTTCGTGGGCGGCACTGGATCCTCTTCTGAGTCCGGGTGATGCCCCTGAAGCAGCAGAACCGGCAACACAATCATGCCCGGGAGCCACAGGATCAGTGCACTACCTCCGAAGTCCACGAATCCGCTGCCCAGCCCCAAGGTCGCGCCCAGATGCGACAGCCACCCGCTGCCCCACATCCAGCAGGCAGCCACCGGCACGATCACAGCGCCGGTCAGTGTGCCGGCTAGAATCATGATCCAGCGGCGTGTTTGGGCCAGGGCGACGGTGACCAGAACCACGGCAGTGGCGATCAGCGGCAGGTAAGTCAGAAAGAGACCGATGATCGCTGGTGTGATATTGTCACCCGAGAGAAAGAAGCCCGCCAGTCCGACGACGCCCCATCCGGGGTTATCCGGGACCAGAGAGAGCATC
The DNA here is from genome assembly GCA_965602565.1 of uncultured Anaerolineae bacterium. GTDB lineage: Bacteria > Chloroflexota > Anaerolineae > B4-G1 > SLSP01 > PWVB01. Next base: position 37,837 of record CBFCZM010000001.1, on the reverse strand, counting down.
GCCCTGAGCGCCTCCAGGGAAGCATCCTGCGTGACAGGGTATGCGCCCCCCATATGCAGTGCGAAACCGGCGGCCCAGTAGCCGATGACCGCCAGGGCCACTGCGGTGGCAGCAACTGGTGTCAACCGGCGCGCTCGGCGGGGTGCCAGTCCACCCCATACGAGCATCAGGAACCCAATGGGGATAAGGTAACCCCAGAGCCAATTGTAGGGCATTACAGCTTCGGGGAGGAGCGGCGTGTTCGGTCCCATCATCTACTCCAGACTTAGGAATGGCATCTTGATTGCGTGACGATGTCTGCGGGTAGGAGGCCGGGATCGGCACCTGCAGACCGCACGACGGACAACATCTTACCAGACTCCCAGAGAACTGCCAGACCTTGGGCCCAGTTGTCGGACTAGGCTTCTGTGGTAGAATGTCCAGCTGGGTAATCTCACAGTAAAACACACGCAGTGGGACTGTTCGGGGGGGTGCCAGCGAATCCTGGTCCCCAATCAGGAAGAACACTGCGGAGGCCCAAAACAAATCTTAGGAGGATGAGCAGTATGGCGATTGTATCGATGAAGCAGTTGTTGGAGACCGGTGTCCACTTTGGGCATCGGACACGACGTTGGAATCCCAAGATGGCCCGGTACATTTACACTGAACGGAACGGGGTTCATATTATCGATCTTCAGCAGACGGTGAAAGCACTTGAGATAGCGTACGCGCTTGCGCGGGATATCGTGGCGCAGGGCAAGAAAGTGATGTTTGTCGGCACCAAGCGTCAGGCACAGGAAAGCATCCGGCAGGAAGCTGCGCGCTGCAACATGCCTTACGTCAACCAGCGTTGGCTGGGTGGTACGCTGACCAACTGGCGGACTATCAAAGAGCGCATCGACCACCTCAAGGATCTTGAGGCGCGCCGGGAAGCCGGTGAGTTCGAGCTGCTTACGAAGAAAGAGTCCCTGATGCGCGATCGTGAGATCGAGAAGCTGAATGCTCGGTTGGGCGGCATCAGGGATATGGAGAATCTTCCTGGGGCCGTCTTCATTGTTGATGTGAAGAAAGAGGAGACCGCCATTCAGGAGGCGGATCGATTGGGAATCCCCATCATTGCTGTCGTGGACACGAACTGCAATCCTGACCAGATCGACTACATCATTCCGGCCAACGATGACGCCATCCGTGCTATTCGTCTGATGACCTCGAAGATGGCTGATGCTGCACTCGAGGGGCTGGCGCTACGCAAGGAAATGGCTCCAGAAGAGGAAGAGATCTTTGCTGAGGACGAGAAGTATCTGAGTGCCGAGACCTTGGCTCGCCTGCGCCGCATCCAGTTCGAGGATGATGACACGGACTCGGACACGGATGATGCCGTGGCCTCTGACGACGAAGATCACGATTACGAGGATAGTGACGACAGCGTCGACAGCGCCGACAGCGACGATAGCGGCGAAGACAACACGGAGGATGGGGCATGACAGTGACTGCCGCTATGGTTAAGAAATTGCGGGAGGCGACAGCCGCAGGTATTCTGGACTGCAGCAAGGCACTTCAAGAGCATGGTGGAGATTTTGACAAGGCTGTCAACTATCTGCGCGACAAGGGCTTGGCCAAGGCTGCTACGCGCATGAACCGCGAGGCCAATGAGGGTCTTGTTCACGCCTACATCCATGGTGGTGGACGTATCGGTGTGCTGGTTGAGGTGAACTGCGAGACGGATTTTGTGGCGCGGACCGATGAGTTCCAGGGTTTCGTGAGCGATGTTGCGATGCAGATCGCTGCGATGTCAGCTGAATATGTCAGCCGCAGCGATGTTCCTGAGAGCGTGATTGAGCACGAGCGGAGCTCATATCGTGCTCAGGCTCTGGAAGAGGGCAAGCCCGAGAGAATCGTCGAGCGCATCATCGAAGGCCGGATGGAGAAGTACTTCGGGCAGGTTTGTCTGCTTGCGCAGAGCTTTATTCGCGATGAGGACATCACGATCGAGGAACTCCTCAAGACGCAGATCTCGAAGACCGGCGAGAACATCGTCATCCGACGATTCTCCCGGTTCCAGTTAGGTCACAGCCTGGGGGACTAACCCCCAGGCTCTTCTCAAAGTGAGGGGGGATTGTGACTCAGTCGTTGTACAAACGCGTGATCATCAAGATTGGCGGGGAGTCTCTCTCCAACCCCGGCGGACATGGTATCAATCCGGCACGCGTCGAGGAAGTGGCGGCGCGGATCGCTGCGATTCACTCGCAGGAGATCGAAGTAGGTGTCGTGATAGGGGCAGGCAATCTGTGGCGGGGTCTGGACGGTATCTCACACGGTATGGATCGTGCACGTGCGGACCAGATCGGCATGCTAGCGACGGTAATGAATGCTCTGGCTCTTGCTGACGCTCTGGAACGTGAAGGAGTGGTCACCCGGATGCAGACGGCCATTGAGATGCGCGCCATCGCCGAACCCTATATCCGTTTGCGCGCGATGCGGCATCTGGAAAAAGGACGCGTTGTTATCTTTGGCGCGGGCACCGGAAATCCGTACTTCACTACGGACACTGCCGCTGCGCTTCGTGCGGCAGAGATCGGCGCCAATCTTCTGATCAAAGCCACGAAGGTGGATGGCGTCTATGACAAAGACCCTCACCAAGATGCGAGTGCGCAGCGGTTTGATCGCTTAACGTATCTAGAGGCCCTCAACCTGCAGCTCAGAGTCATGGATTCCACGGCGATCACGTTGTGCATGGACAATCAAGTCCCCATTGTGGTGTTGAACTTGTGGGATGAAGGTAGTCTGGAGCGTGTCGTGCGTGGTGAGTCGGTCGGTACATTGATCGGCGGCTGACGACGCCCGGGAACCGAGACGCTGGTGATAAGCTGACCTTACTCTAGGAGGCCGAGATGATCAAGGAACTGCTTTCGGAGACCCAAGGCCGTATGGTCAAGACTGTGCAAGCGCTCGAGATGGATCTGCGGAGCGTCCGCACTGGTCGTGCGTCGCCGGCATTGGTGATGCGGGTGATGGTTGAGTACTATGGCACTCCCACGCCGCTGAACCAGCTATCCGTGATCTCCGCCCCAGAGCCCAATCTGCTGGTCGTTCGTCCCTACGACCCATCGTCACTTGGTGCGATCGAGAGAGCCATCTTGCAGGCTGACCTTGGTTTCAACCCAAGTAGCGATGGTCGAATCATCCGCATCCCTGTCCCCCGGTTGACCGAGGAACGCCGCCGGGAGATGGTCAAGCGAGTCAGCCGACGGGTTGAGGAATCACGGGTCGCGCTGCGGAACGTCCGCCGCGATGCGTTGGCGGATCTGCGTGAGTTCAAGGGCGAAGGTCTCATCTCTGAGGACGATCTCAGCCGCGGTCAGGATCAACTTCAGGAGCTGACGGACAAATATGTAGCCGAGGCCGGTGATGTCGGTGGTCGCAAAGAACACGACATCATGGAGATCTAGGTTTTCTGGAGTATAATGGGATACATATCCGCATCGTCAGGTTCGGATGTCTATCTTGGTTGCGCAGACCGTGCTCGTTGCTAGTATGACGGCGAGACCGAAACCTTAGGCGCCCTCTCGCCTCTCCTCTTGCTTTCCTTCACAGACTCAAGTGGTTCAATGGAATGCGTATGAGCAAAACGGCTGAGAAGACCTACCCACGCCTCCCCAGGTTGCCCCAGCATGTCGGTATCATTATGGACGGCAACGGGCGTTGGGCACGCCAACGTGGCATGTCTCGCCTGCGAGGGCACCGCGCAGGGGTTGAGAATCTGCGCCACGTCCTGCAGGCAGCTGTTGAACTAGGTGTACCTGTGGTGACGCTGTACGCGTTCTCAACCGAGAACTGGAACCGCCCAGAGGCCGAGGTGCGTGGCCTTATGCGCCTGCTGTCCGAGTCGCTGGACAAAGAAGTTGACGAACTGCACAGAAATGGTGTACAATTGAGGCACGTCGGGGATTTGGCTCCACTGTCTGATGTCCTCAAGTCGCGAATCCAAGCGGCGATTGAACTCACGAAGAACAACGACCGTCTGGTTGCCAACATTGCCTTCAACTATGGTGGGCGCCAAGAGATCACGGCCGCGGTCCGCGAAATCGTGCGTGAGCAGATCCCGCCTGAGGACATCACAGAGGAAGTGATCAGCGCGCGCCTCTATACGGCAGGCCAGCCGCAGGTCGAGCTCATCATCAGAACCAGCGGCGAGTTCCGGGTCAGCAATTTCCTGCTATGGCAGGGCGCCTATGCTGAGTACTACATCTCGCCGTTGTATTGGCCAGACTTTGATAAGGGCGAGTTCTATAAGGCTCTTCAAGCTTTTGGCCAACGCGACCGCCGGTTTGGTGGGCTGAGCAGTTGAGTTGTCGGTAGTAGCAGGTGCCGGAATCAGTAATCTGCATTGTCTTCCCCCGGGAACGCCCCATCTGACTGGGGCTTGGTCTCCCCATTTGATGCCGAACAATCAAAGCATTTTCACAGTTCGCAGTAACCCATAAGTGAACGTATGCCTCGTTTCAGCCAAGGCGCCTGTTGTCTGGCTTGCTGCTACGCGGCAGGCAGAGTTGACTACTACGTGTTCTAGGCCCAGCAGGAAACCTTAGTCAGCGAGGTAGTGCACAACTCTCCACATGTCAGGTGGACCCCAAGCAATTGCTGGTGCCGTCAGGTGCTACTTGAGTCCCGCGATTCTTTGTGGGCCGCAGTGGTATAGACCTTGTCCGAAGGAGGCGTGGATAGGTTGTTCGAGAAGCGTGTGATCAGTGCAGCCGTAATGCTGCCTCTTGTCGTGACCGCTTTCGTGGTGGGTGGATGGCCGTACGTGCTCCTGATCGTCCTGGCGATGCTGCTAGGCGGTCTTGAGTACGCGCGGATGTTTCGTCGCCTGGGCTATTTGATGAGTTATCCCCTCCTTGCGCTGCTCATCCTAGCCTGGCAGGCTGATGCCATATGGGCGCTGGGAGCTTGGCGACTTCCTCTCGTGACCGTGGCAATGCTTGCGCAGAGTTTGTGGGCGCTGCATCAGGCTACGCAGAAGCCTGATCAGCATAGTGCCGTCGAGCTCTGGGCTCTGATGGTGGCCGGCGGGATGTATATTGGTTCGGGTGGTGGCTACCTTATTGCTTTGAGAGCACGACCAGATGGCCTATGGTGGCTCTTGGTGACGTGTGGCGTGGTTTGGATTGGCGATTCTGCAGCCTATGCTGTGGGCCGTCGAATAGGGCGCCACAAGATGGCGCCGACGATCAGCCCCGGGAAGAGCTGGGAGGGCTATGCTGCTCAAGTGCTGAGTGGCCCTGTCAGTGGGCTCCTTCTGGCGTGGTTGAGCACCCAGATCGCAGGGACTGTGCACGGGCTGGTGCTCTGGCATGGTCTCGTGCTGGGGTTTGCTGTGAGTGTTTTCTGTCCCGCCGGCGACTTTCTTGTGTCGATGATGAAGCGAGAGGTCGGGGTCAAAGACACAGGTAGTCTGATTCCGGGGCATGGCGGTGTCCTGGATCGTGTGGACAGTATCCTCTGGGCGGGGATTCTGGGCTATATGTTGGCCACGCTGCTCGCATAGATGAGACAGCGTGATGGGTGTTGGTTGGTAGCGTCGCGACGCGGGTGTCTAGCCAGTGATCGCATACTGAATCAGAAGACAGCTATGGTTAGAGAGATAACCACTTAGGAGGAACAGCGTGGATCCGGAAGAGCAAGTGCAAGTTGAGGATGAGGTCCAACCCCCGGAACTCATAGACGAGGGAGCAGAAGTTGAGACCCTGGAAACGCCCGAGGGTGAGAACAGTGTCGAGGTCGCGCCGGTCGCTGGCAAGCAGCGCGGGGATCGGAGACAGGAATCGGGATCCGACAGCCTTCGCAAGATGGACATGGCGGACTTGGAGCGCAAGCGACTGCAGGAGCTGCGTGAGTTGGCGCGTGAGTATCACGTGTCCGGCTACAGCGGTCTCAAGAAGGATGACCTCATTCTTCTGCTGCTGAAGGCAAAGGCAGAGCGTGAGGGATTCAGCTTTGGCGGCGGGATTCTGGAGATCACGGGTGAAGGGATCGGGTTCCTGCGCTCCTCTCGCTATGCACCCGGTTCAGACGATGTCTATGTCTCTCAGAGCCAGATCCGGCGTTTTGGCCTGCGCACCGGTGATATGGTTGTTGGCCAGGTTCGGCCACCCAAGGACACGGAGAAGTACCGCAGTCTATTGCGCATTGAGGCCGTGAACGGTATGGATCCTGAGTTGGCGAAGCATCGCCCGCGCTTCGAGCGATTGACCCCCATCTTCCCCACTCGAGCCTTCAATCTGAACACCGGGCCGCGGATGATCACTCAGCGGCTTCTTGAGTTGGTAGCACCTGTGGGGTTCGGTCAGCGTGGTTTGATTGTCTCGCCGCCCAAGGCCGGGAAGACGACCGTTTTGAAGGAGATCGCCAACGGTATATCGGCAAACCACCCCGATGCGCATCTCATTGTCCTGCTGATCGGTGAGCGTCCTGAGGAGGTCACCGACATGGACCGCTCCGTTGACGCCGAGGTGATCAGTTCGACCTTTGACGAGACGGTGGAGCATCAGACTCACGTTGCCGAAATGGCTCTCAACCGTGCCCGGCGTCTGACCGAGATCGGGCGGGATGTCGTGATTATGATGGATAGCCTCACACGGCTTACGCGCGCCTACAACCTGGTTGTGCAGCCGAGTGGGCGCACACTCTCCGGCGGCCTGGATCCGGCGGCGCTTTACCCGCCTAAGCGGTTTTTCGGAGCGGCCCGGAACATCGAGGAGGGCGGCAGTCTGACAATGGTGGCCACGTGTTTGGTCGACACGGGCAGCCGTATGGATGATATGATCTACGAGGAGTTCAAGGGCACGGGCAACATGGAGCTTCATTTGAACCGCAAACTCGAGGAACGTCGTATCTTCCCGGCTTTCGATATCATCCGGTCGGGCACGCGTCGCGAAGAGCTGTTGCTGGATAGGGAGACCCTCCGCAAAGTGTGGTTGATGCGCCGGATGATCTCCCAGTTGATGACCGGAACGACGACAACCCAGGGGTACGACATCACGGCTGCCCACGAGGCGCTGCTGCAGCGGATGCGCAAGACGCGCACAAACCGGGAGTTCCTGGACGTCCTGACCCGCGATCTGGGATAGTCTTGCCGTACGATGACCTGGGAGACTTCACTGTCTCCCAGGTCTCCTGTTGCCTTGCCCCTACTGAGATGCGGGCGCGCAAAGAAATTTGCCATCCGGTGGGATATGGGGTTGACAACCGCTGTCCACCCGGTACAATTGCCGAATGCTAGATCAAGTGACAGAGCGACACCGTCCCCAACAGGGCAAGCTAAGTGTTCTCTTGGCGGTGACCTTGACAAGCGTGACGCTCTTTCGTTTTGTGGATCTGCCCACGCTGAACTGGGGCGCGCTCCAGATTCTGGGATCTCCGCTGGGATTCACCTTCGACGGTGGTGCTCTCCTAACGCTCCTCGTGGTGGGGCTGGTGGCCACCGGGACGCTTTCGATCCTTCAGGACCATCCCCTCCGAGAAACCAAGGAACGTCCACTCATTCTTGCCCTGATAGCGCCCTCAATGGGGGCCCTATTGGTGTCAGCGTTCCTTATCCAGGCCGCTACTTGGGCTATTTGGATGGGTACGTTGATTCTGGGTGGTGCCATCATCGGCTTCCTGGTGCATCTGAGCTATCAGGCGCTATCGCCGCGGAGCCCGACCTATCCGGGAGCTCGCACACTTCTCAACGTGGTAGACTACCTGGTGGGATTCGTGTTGTTCAGGTTGATTCTTGGGCAGCAGGGACGGGCTCTGATCACCGCGCCGGGTGTGTTCTTGCTCAGCGGGCTGTTGATCCTGGACCTCCTGAGCGCGACTGGGGTTCAAACCAGTCAGGTGTTGCTCTACAGTGGTACGATCGCTGTTCTGGAGAGTGAACTTGCCTGGGTACTTGGCTATTGGCCTATCTCGACGTGGACGGCAGCGACGATGTTGACGCTGGGTCTGTACGTCTGGAGTGGGATTGGGTACCAACATCTGCTTGGTCGATTGACGCGGCGCATCATCGTTGAATTTGCCATGATCGGCCTGCTGATGCTCATATTAGTGTTGTGGATGCGACTGTGACTTCTTCGATCCGATTGGGCGCACGCCGCCATGTCAGAAGCTAGGGTCGCAGTTGCTGGGAGTGGACCGTGGACAACAAACCAAATGACGTCATTAAGCAGAAGCTAACGCCCCGCCTGGCGCGACTCGAGGAGCTGGCCTACAATTTCTGGTGGTCGTGGCATCGTCCGTCGCGCGACCTCTTCAAGCGGTTCGATCGATCCCTCTGGACTACGACCCGTCACAATCCGGTGCGGATTCTCAGGGATACTCCTGAGGATCGAGTTCAGCGACTCGCGGAGGACCCTGCCTTCTTGCGGGATTTTGATGCGGTGCTGATGGAGATGGACCGGGACACCAAGGATGGTGATCTTTGGTATCGGCGAGCGTACTCGGATTTCAACGAATACCCTATCGCCTACTTCTCAGCCGAGTTCGGTCTGCACAGCTCGCTGCCGATCTATTCTGGCGGCCTGGGTGTGCTGTCAGGTGATCACACGAAAGAGGCAAGCGATCTGGGGTTGCCCTTTGTCGCCGTGGGATTCCTCTATGAGCAGGGATACTTCCGCCAGCGCCTGGACCACAGTGGGTGGCAAGAGGCGATCTATCCGCCTATGAATCCGGAAGAGGTGGCGCTGCGGCCCATCGTGTCTCAGGAGAGCGCTGAAGGTACCGTTCTGGTCGATGTTGGCGACCGTCAAATCCACCTCCAGCTCTGGGAAGTGCTGACCGGACGTGCACGTCTCTATCTGATTGATTCGGGTGTGGAGGCGAACGCGCCCTGGGATCGACAGTTGACCGCCCGCCTCTACGGTGGCGATCATGAGATGCGGATACAGCAGGAGATCCTGTTGGGCATTGGTGGGGTTCGCGTACTCCGAGCCCTGGACATTGCGCCGCGCGTTTGGCACATCAACGAAGGCCATTCTGCCTTCATGGTGCTGGAACGGGTCCGTGAGTACGTTGAGCATGGCTACAGCATTGAGGAAGCTCGCGAGCGCGTGCGTGCCAGCACGATCTTCACCACACACACACCTGTGCCCGCAGGTCACGATGCCTTCGATTTCGGCCTGATCGACAAGTATTTCCACGGCTTCTGGTCGCAGCTCGGCCTCAGTCGTGACGACTTCCTGGCACTGGGCAGCCATGACGCTGGCTATGGGACCGCTTTCAACATGACCAAGCTGGCTCTCACGCTGTCCGGGCGCGCCAACGGAGTGAGCAAGCTCCACGGCGAGGTGAGCCGGTCCATGTGGCACAATCTATGGCAGGATCGCAGAGAGCAGGATGTGCCGATCGGCCACGTGACCAACGGCATTCACCTGTCATCCTGGGCCGGCGAGGCCATGCACCGGCTTTATCGGAAGCACATCAGCCCCGACTGGGTGCGCCATCAGGATGATCCCCTGTTGTGGGCGCGCGTGGCGGAGATCGCCGATGGCGACCTTTGGGAAGCTCACTCACATCTCAAGCGCAAGATGTTCGCCACAATTCGAGAACGAGCCCGGCAGGATTGGATATCGCGGGCTGCCCCTCCGGCGCAGCTGCTGGCTTCGGGCGTTTTCCTCGATCCGGATGCCCTGGTGATCGGCTTCGCCCGCCGCTTTGCGACGTACAAACGTGCGAACTTGATCTTCCAGGATATCGAGCGACTTCTGGCGCTGGTACACAATCCGTATCGTCCAATTCAGTTCATCTTCGCCGGCAAAGCGCATCCGGCCAATGATCCGGGCAAGCTGATGCTACAGCAGATATACAACTGCGCCCGCGATCCGAGGTTTGGCGGGCGTATCGGCTTCGTCGAGGACTACGATATGCACATTGCACGCTATTTTGTTCAGGGCGTGGATGTGTGGCTCAACACGCCGCGGAAACCCAACGAGGCGAGTGGGACAAGCGGCATGAAGGCTGCGTTCAACGGTGTTCTGAATCTGAGCATCCTGGATGGCTGGTGGGCCGAGGCGTACAATGGACGCAATGGCTGGGCTATCGAATCAAAGGTTGAGGCCCATGATGAAGCGTCCAAAGACTGGGTGGAAGCCGCCGCGCTGTACTCTGTGCTGGAGGAAGAGGTGGTGCCTCTGTACTACGATCGCGATCAAGACCGTATCCCGCACGGGTGGGTGGAGATGATGCGTGAGGCTATCCGCACGGTGGGGCCACGGTTCTCAACGCGGCGCATGGTGAAGGAGTACACGGAGCGTTATTACGTTCCTGCGCTGCGAGACGTTCTAGCGTTGGACGCACCAGCTGCGGACAAGTCCAACTGCGAATAGCTGCCGTCGCTGTTGATTCGTTTCCTAGACGATGATGCCGCTCCGCCTGGGGCGGTGCCCTGTATGTATGCTAGTAGGCGCCCAGTTCCTGGAGGCGTGCATCGTCGATTCCGAGGTGGTGCGCGATCTCGTGGCGCACCACGTGCTGCACGAGGTTGCGCACTTCCGCCGGGGTCTGGCCCTGCAGTTCAATGGGATGCTGGAAGATGGTGATCTTGTCGGGTAATACTAGTTCATAGTGACGCGTGCGTCTCGTCTGGGGAACGCCCTCATAGAATCCCAGCAGCAGAGCCGGGTGCTGCCGTCCCGCCTTTACCAACACCGCGCGGCTGGGCCAATCCTCGACCACGATGTCGACGTTGTCAAGCCGGTCTCGGATCTCTGACGGCAACCCGTCGATCGCCTCGGAGACGAGGCGTCGGAATGTAAGTCGGTCCATGGCTATACTATAGCATAGATCATCCTTGCCTTGATGTCTCCGCCGATTCTGCTATACTAGTGATGGGGATGATCGGTTTCGACGGGGGAGGCTGGCCGTGGGCTGCGAGCCGGGGAGGCTTCGTCTCCGTAAACCCAGAAGCAAACCTAAACTGCCAACAATATGGCAAACAATTGGGCACCGGTCGCCGTCGCTGCGTAAGCAGTAGGTGACTAGACCCAAGACCTGACCGGGTATCCGGCCACGCCCCTTCACCATCTCGCATACGTGGTGGAGCCAGGTGAAATAAAGTAGGCGTGCAGACTGGTAGACGCCGATAGGCCAGTCCAAGACCAATCGGCTCAGCGCGGATGGGCGTGGTCGGCAACGACCCCCGCGCGAAACCAAAATCGCCGACTACGCTTGTAGATGCTCACCGTCGAATTCTTCGGACGCGGGTTCGATTCCCGCCATCTCCACCAGCAAGGCCGGTTGGTTTGCCAACCGGCCTTCTTGTATAAGAATGGACCTGAGCCAGGTCACCAAGGCGACACGGGGATTTGGGAAAGGGAGGCGTCGAGGATTCCTGCCCTTCTCGTCCTGTGTCCTGTGTGAAGTGATCATCTGACCGGGCTTCAGGAGGCCCCAACTATCTTGGGCGTGTCATCCGATCCGAGGATTATGCTGGTAACAGGCGAGCGTCAGGCTGGCAAGACTACAGCTCTGAAGCGAGCATCGACGACAATCCGTCAAGCCGGAGTGTCTGTATCCGGGCTGTTGACCCAACGCACCGGGCCCCATGATTTGGAGGTCAGGGAGCTGCATACTGAGTCAGTGTACAAGCTGACCGATCCATTTGATGCCCCATCTGCTTCGCCTCTAGGCCACTTCAAGATGAATGCTGCGGCCATGACACGCAGTGCCCGTGCGCTAGCCGGCAGCTTTCCGACAGAGGTCTTTGTCCTTGACGAGGTGGGGCCGCTGGAGCTCAAACACCGGCAAGGCTGGGTGGATGCGCTGGCTCTCTTGGCGCGCGAGTCCTACGTGTTTGCGGTGCTGGTCGTGCGGCCGTCGCTTGTGCGGCAAGCTGTGGCGGAGTTGCCGGCCACCGGGGTCTCGGTCGTTCACGTCACGCCTTACAGCCGTGAGGACGTGCCGGCGTTGATAGCGGGTCAGGCTATCGCTGCGTGTGCCCGGGCGGCTGCGGGACAGAGGGAGACTGACCTATGAAACCCTGGCCTGTTGTGGGGCATCAGTGGGCGGTGCAGGGGCTGCGTCAGGCGCTGGCGCGGGATGAGGTTCCCCATGCATTGCTGATCACCGGTCCTGAAAGCGTGGGCAAGCACACGCTGGCGCAACAACTTGTCGCGGCTATGCTGTGCCAGGCCGCTAATGACAAACCGTGCGGCACGTGCCTGGCATGTCGCAAAGTGCGGTCCGGCAACCACCCTGACTTTGTTGTGGTGGAACCTGAGGGCTCCGCGTTGCACCTCAAGATCGATCAGATCCGCCAGGTGGAGCGCTTTCTGGTGCTAACACCCAGAGAAGGCCCGCGCAAGATTGTGCTGATCAGCGATTTCGAGCGTGCGACGCCCGGGGCCGCCAACGCACTTCTCAAGACGCTGGAGGAGCCGCCCTCCCACGCGCACCTCATCCTACTGGCGACCGATGCCGATGTCTTGCCGCCCACGATTGTCTCGCGGTCCCAGCAGATCGTGCTTCGCCCGTTACCAAGCCGATTGGTGGCCGAGGCACTGGTTTCAGAGTGGCTGGTGGATCCCGGCCTAGCGGAGCGGTTGGCCCGAATTTCCGGTGGTCGCATGGGATGGGCGGTGCGCGCTGCGACACAGGCCGAGGCGTATGAGCAGATGCAGTCCACACTGGAACTGCTAATTGCGATTCTGGGACAGGATCTTCCGACGAGATTTGAGACGGCCAAAGCGCTGGCGAGTGAGAGCGATGCTTTACCCGAGACGCTGGAGTACTGGCTTACGTTCTGGCGCGACGTGCTGCTTCTCCACTCACAGAATGGCGCGGCGCTGATGCACATTGAGCATCGTCGGGCGCTGGAAGCAGTCGCCTCCGCGACGGATGTGGAGCAGACCGTTCAGGTGTTGTCCGCGTTGGAACACGCGCAGTCAGCGCTGCTCTCCAATGCAAACAAGCAGCTATCAGTGGAAAGCCTGCTGCTAGATATGCCGGTGGTAGAGGTGGCCTAGAGCTGGGGTTGCTTAGCGAAGTCCGATTCGACTGCCAGACGTATGGCTGTGCGTTCCCTACCATCGATGAGTACTTCGATGAATGTTGGGATGCAGGCGATCTCGATGCTCTCAAGTTCCAGGTATCCTCGGGCAATGGCAATGGCCTTCACTGCCTGGTTGACGGCACCTGCTCCGATGGCCTGGACATCGACCCTCCCCCTTTCTCTGATGATTCCTGCGATGGCTCCTGCAACGGAGGTTGAGCGGGAGTTAGCCGCGACTTTGACCAATTCCATGTAAGCCTCCTTGTGTGCAGCACCAGACATCCAATCAAGTTCATTATACAGTTAATGTTGATGCGCGACAAGTAAACATGCTTGACCCTGGTGGGGATGTCAGCAACACTGACCTTTGCGAAATCAACAATCACGGTTTTGGGTTGTTTTGGCGACCCAAACCTGAGACTTGCCACGTTGGTTTGAGCAAGTATAATGCCCGGCGCTAATGAGGTCGTTTGGAGGGGATGGTGTCTTGATGGTCTGTCCAATTGGGGTATCAGCCTATGGGCGCTAGACTGCCCCACCTGTTGGTGACAAATGACGATGGTGTCGATGCGCCCGGCATCGACGCGCTGGCGACGGCCCTTGGTGATGTTGCCCGGGTCACGGTGATTGCTCCCGACCGCAACTGGAGTGCATCTGGACATGTGAAGACTATGCATCGGCCGCTGCGCGTGCGTGAGGGGAGGCTGGCCGGCGGGGCACCGGTCCTGGTGACAGATGGCGCTCCCTCAGACGCTATAGCCCTGGGGCTGCTGGGCGTCGTGCCCGACCCGGTGGACCTGGTGATTTCCGGCATCAACCGCGGTGGGAATTTCGGCCACGACCTGACCTACTCCGGCACGGTGACGGCTGCCATGGAAGGTGCCATTGGAGGAATGCCGGCCTTTGCGATCTCTCTGGACTCTTACGAGACTGTCGCGGACTACTCAGTTGCCGCTGACTTCGCAGTGTACCTGGCGCAAGTTGTGATCCGGCAGGGCTTGCCGGATGGCGTTGTTCTGAACGTTAACGTGCCCAATCTGCGGTCCTGCGAGATCCAAGGGGTGCGCGTGACGCGTATGGGGCGGCGGGTGTATCGCGACGTGCTGGTTATGCGAGAGGATCCCTCTGGTAGACCCTACTACTGGATTGGGGGCGATCCTCCTACGGGTATCATGGAGGATGGGACCGACTTCGCGGCGACTGCACAGGGCTACATCTCGGTGACGCCCATCGACTTGGACTTCACGGCCTATGATCTCCTACAGCCGCTGGCGGGGTGGTCGCTGGGAGACTGGCGGTGAGTCGTGTATCGCTATGTCATTGCCTATAAGCCGTTCGGGGTATTGAGCACCCGCCAGCGAAGCTCCGGGGGCCGTGAGAATCTGATCGATATGGGCATTCCCGCTGATCTACAGCCGGCGGGGCGGCTGGATCTGGATAGTGAAGGGCTGCTGCTGCTGACCAATGATGGGCAGACGCTGCATCGTCTTACGCATCCTGACTTCAACCACACCAAGATCTACGATGTACTTGTCTTGGGACAGCCTGGGATCGAAGTCCTGACGTTGTTGCGCGAGGGCGTGGAGATCAAGCTGGGCCGAACTCTGCCGGCCGATGTGGAGATTCTCGCCGGTGAACCGCCGCTTCCCCCCTTTCCCAAGCCGCTGCCCTCTCCGGAGAAGACGTCCTGGCTGCGCATCGGACTTCGAGAGGGCATGAACCGCCAGATCAAGCGGATGACGGCTGCGGTGGGACACCCTACGGTGCGTTTGGTTCGGGTGGGGATCGGCCGCGTGGCACTCACGCCGGATCTGATTCCTGGCCGGTGGCGGGAGCTCAGCGCCGGTGAACGCGCTGTACTACTTGCTGATGTGTGGCCACGGGGCCGGCGTACACAGCGACATAGGTAGGTCTCACTCGGGAGGACCTTGTGAAGCTATCAGTGATTGTACCGGTATACAACGAGATCGAGACGATTGAAGAGATCGTGAGTCGTGTGCGAGTGGTTCATCTCGACGTCCCTGTCTGGTCGGCCCACGCTGATGAGGCTGTGATGCATCTTGATCGCGAGATCGTCATCGTTGACGATGGGTCGACCGATGGCTCGCGCGATTATCTGGAGACCCTCCGTGGTGAACCCGACGTGGTGATCGTCTTCCATGAGAAGAATCAGGGCAAGGGCGGAGCGGTTAGGACCGGGCTAGAGACCACGACCGGGGATATCTGCTTGGTACAGGATGCCGATCTGGAATACGATCCGCGCGACTATGTCAAGCTTCTACAGCCGATTCTGGAGCGCCGTGTGCAGGTGGTCTATGGGTCACGATTTCGCGGAGGGCCAACCAAGGCGATGTTCTTCTGGCATATGTTGGGGAACCGCGGGCTCACATTTGTGACAAATCTTCTCTACAACACGATCCTGACGGATATGGAGACGTGCTACAAAGTCTTCACCCGTGAGGTGGCCGACAAGCTTGACCTCAAGGCGAGCGGCTGGGGGTTTGATCCGGAGATCACGGCGCAGATCCTGTTGTGCGGGTACCGCGTCTACGAGGTGCCGATCTCCTACAGCGGGCGCGAGTTCACAGAGGGGAAGAAGATCTCCTGGCGCGATGGCTTCACGGTCTTGTGGACCCTGATGAAATACCGGATTCTTGGGTACCGTCATCCGGGTGCGCGTCGCCCTGAAGCTTGACGAAACACCGTAACAGTGCCACAATGTTTGAGGTGAACCTAACCCGTGGCTGCTCGTGAGTTTCCTCTGCAAGATATGCTTGGTGAGGGTCAGGACATTTGACGGTCTTCAATTTCCCTACGATTACGCGTCCCATCCGGCATCTGCAGCGATACCGGCGGATTCTGACCGTCTTCACGCGCCACGGATTCGGTTTCGCGATCTCCCAGCTCCCTTCGGAGCCCTTCTGGCTTCGTGAGCTCACTCCTCTCCCTAAGCCGGAACCTGCGTCGCTTCCGTTGCATTTCCGCCAGGCGCTTGAGGAGCTGGGCCCGGCCTTTGTGAAACTTGGGCAGGTGCTGAGCACGCGGCCCGACCTGCTCCCCCCTGACTACATCGCCGAGCTCACCAAACTCCAGGATGAGGTGCCGCCGGTTGCCTGGGGAGAGATCGAGATCGTCCTCCGGCAAGAGCTTGATGCTCCGTTGGAGGATGTCTTTGATGAGATAAACACGGTGCCCTTGGCCTCGGCATCCCTGGCGCAGGTCCATCTTGCGAAGCTATCGACGCGCGAGCGTGTCGCGATCAAGGTCCAGCGCCCGAACATCCTGCGTACGCTGAAGACGGATCTGGAGATTATCCACGATCTCGCCCGTTATGTGCAGAACCACACGCCGCTGGGCAAGGTTTACGATCTTGTCGAGATCGCCGAGGATTTTGCCGATACGGTCAACAGCGAACTCGACTACGTCTCGGAAGGGCGGAACGCTGATCGCTTCCGGAAGAACTTCCAGGATGTGCCGGGGGTCCATATCCCGTGGGTGTACTGGGACACCACGACGAAGCGAGTGCTGGTGCTGGAGTACATTGAGGGGATCAAGATTGACCAGATCGCGGCGATTGACGCTGCTGGCTATGACCGTCAGGCGATCGCCACCAATGCCGCAAAGATGATCATCCAAGAGGTGCTGGTGGACGGGTTCTTCCACGCCGATCCACACCCAGGCAACTTCATGGTGATGCAGGACAATGTGATCGGCGCGATGGACTTCGGCATGGTGGGCTATCTCAGCCGCGCCGACCGTGTCAATCTGATCCGCCTCTACAATGTGGCCGTCCAACTCAACGCCAAAGGCGCGACCGAGGAGTTGATCCATATTGGGGCGGCTCCCGTGGATGTTGATCGGAAGAACCTTACCCGCGATATTGAGCGGCTGCTGCATCACTATAGTGGGCTGCAGCTGCGAGAGATGCATCTCCAAGAGGTTATGGAGGACGTTATGCCGGTCGTCTTCGAGCACCGGCTGAAGCTGCCCAGCAACTTCTGGCTGCTGGCAAAGACCTTGGCGATGATGGAAGGGATCGGTCTGACGCTGGCCCCGGATTTCGATATCTTCGAATTCTCCAGACCTTACGTCACCCAGTTGATCCTGAGGGCAGTCTTGCCCGACCGGAATTGGTTGTCCGACATGGTCCGGCGGGGATTGGCGTGGGGGGATCTGTTTGAGGAAATCCCTCACGCCGGGCAACTGCTGATCGACAGGTTGGAGAAGCGAGAACCGATACCGCTCTCCTTTGACCGGGCCAACCTAGAGACCTTGGATCGCCTGTTCACACGACTGGCGCTGAGCGTGATCATCGCCGGCATGACGATAGGGTTGGCCGGACTCATTCCGGTGGTCACGAACACCAACTGGGTTGTGCAGACTATTGTCATCCTCAGCTTCATTCTGGTGTTGTTGATCGGCGCGCGGGTCGTATGGTCCATCGTGCGGAAGCGCTGAGGGGGCGTTCTGGAATGGTCGAGGGCTATTCCGGCGGCGTGGCGACAGGCCTAATCAGGTCTTCGCCCGCGTTCTGAACGGCCAGACAGTTGCTCGGGCCCTCCGCTATGCTACAATGGTGGGCATGGAATACGGAAACCACCCTCTACTTCGTGTGCTCAACGCCCAACAGCGGGCCGCTGTGACCGCTCCTCTGGGGCCGGCGCTGGTGATTGCCGGCCCGGGCTCAGGGAAAACCCGCGTGCTGACGCATCGTATCGCGTGGATGCTTTCAGAGCTGGCTGTCGCTCCCTGGCACGTGCTTGCGGTGACGTTCACCAACAAGGCTGCCCGCGAGATGCGACACCGGCTGGACCGTATGCTCGGGGACACGTCGACGCGTCCGATGGCTTTGGGGACTTTTCACGCGGCGTGTGCGCGTATTCTGAGACGGGAGGCTGAGGTATTGGGGCTGTCGCCCAACTATCTGATCTTCGATACCGATGACCAGTTGACGGTGATGAAGCAGGTTGTCGCTGATATGGGCCTGGACGACAAGCGCTATCGCCCTCGTTCGCTTCTGAATGCCGTGTCCGGTGCCAAGAATGAGCTCCTCACGCCGGAGAAGTACCCGGTGCGCACCTACTACGATGAGATTGTCGTGCGCGCTTACGTGTTGTATCAGGAGAGTCTGCGGAAGAATGACGGCCTGGACTTCGATGATCTGCTAATGGAGACCGCTCGACTGCTCCGGACAGATGAGACGCTCCGCGACCAGTATCGGGATCGCTTCCGGTATGTCCTGGTCGATGAGTTCCAGGACACCAATGTCGCACAGTATGTGATCCTGAAGCATTTGGCCCTGGGGCATCAGAGCCTCTATGTGGTTGCTGATGAGGATCAGTCGATTTACTCGTGGCGCGGTGCGGATAGCCGCAATATTATGAGGCTGCGAGAGGATTTCACGGAACTACAGGAATTCCTGTTGGAGGAGAACTATCGCTCCAGCCAGATCATCTTGGATGGGGCGCAGGCGATCATCGCTCAGAATCCTGACCGGACGTCAAAGCATCTTTTCACGTCCAAGTCCGGCGGATATCCGGTGACGCTCCACGAGGCCTATGATGAACAGGAAGAGGCCGACTACATCGTGCGGGAGATCCAACGACTGCTGCGTACCGGCCACAAACACAGCGATATTGCGGTAATGTACCGGACGAATGCGCAGTCTCGCGCTCTTGAAGAGAGCTTCATCCGTGGCAATGTTCCTTATCGTCTGATTGGGGCGACACGGTTCTATTCGCGTAAGGAGATCAAAGACGTCCTGGGATTCCTGCGGCTTACGCAGAACCCCGATGACGACGTCAGCTTTATGCGGGTGGTCAATGTGCCACCCAGAGGTATCGGCGCCGGGACGGTGGGCAAGGTCGCTGCCGAAGCGCAGAGGTTGGGAACCAGCCTGTATCAGGGATTGGTGTCGCTGGTGCGTTCCGGCACGTTGCGCGGTCGTGCCGAGCGTGCGCTGACCACCTTTGCGACATTGGCCCATCAGTGGACGGTGCTGCGCGATGAGGTCAGCGTCGCACGGCTTATCGACCGGCTGCTGGCGGATATCGATTTTGAGTCCTATGTGCGTGACGGTAGCGATCGGGGGGAATCGCGCTGGGAAAACGTGATGGCGCTGCGCGCCGTTGTGGCGGAAACACCCTCCGTCTCTCTGGTGGACTTCCTCACCGATGTGGCTTTGGTCGCAGACGTGGATGAGTTGGCCGATGAGGTCGACGCAGTCACGCTGCTGACGCTCCACGGCGCCAAAGGGTTGGAGTATCGTGTCGTCTTCCTGGCAGGCCTGGAGGAGGGGCTGCTGCCCCATAGCCGCTCTATCGAGTCTCCGTCGGAGGTGGCTGAGGAGCGACGCCTGCTGTATGTGGGGATGACGCGTGCGGAGGAGCGGCTCTATCTGACCTATGCCTTCCGTCGTGGGTGGCGTGGGTATCGTGGTAGTGAGCCCTCTGCGCCCTCGCGGTTCCTCAAGGATCTGCCCGACGAGGTACTCAGGCAACCGGAAGACCGCAATCGTCGTGGCGCCAAGCCCAGTTGGTCGGTATCCTCGTGGGGAACGCAGTCGGGTGAGCCGCGAACGGTTGAGCCCCTGCCTGAGCTGCGCTTCAAGACCGGGCAGCGGGTGAAGCACACGTACTATGGTGAGGGTATGGTACTCGAGAGCGAATACGAAGGCCGACAGGAGATGGTGACGGCGATTTTCGGCAATGGCATCGGCGTGAAGAAGCTGCTGAGCCATATGGCGCCGATGGAGCCGCTGCCGGAACACTGAAGTGTGCAATCCGTGGTTGGGGCTCGGCTATCCGGATGGTGTGCGGATTGACGAACCTCCCGGGAGACGAGAAATGAGCTTTCAGACGGTTCCCAGGCGTGTCCTGACCCTGGCGGGTCTAGTCGGAAGCTCCCTGGTGATGTTGAGCCTGGTATGGCTGTTGCTGGGCGGCCAAGGGACCACGGTGGCTGTCCCTGGATTTGCGGCTGATCTCCCTGTGGCTGCGGCGCTGCCCATCCACAGCGATCGGCCACTGCTCAGTTCATACCGTACCTTGCCGGACCTTACGCTCGTGCAGAGCGCGATCAGCTGCACGCTTGAGACGACGTCAACGACGACGACGGATACTACGTGGAATAACCACGGCTTCGGAACCAATATCCAGGTCTCCAACTACACGGACCTGTCACTGATCTCAAGCACCAATGATCCGCCAGCTTCTTTCATTCCTACGGAGTCCGATTTCTACCGTCTCGACAATGCCGTCATCGGGGCCAAGTACACAATCCAGGCCAAGCCTGATAGGACGTTGAACTACAATCTCGGTATCCGTGTCTACGACATGCATCAGCAAGAGGTTCTCGCCGACATCGATACGTCTACCTACTATGCCATCGTCACGTTGATCCCGGATGATTACGGCCCTTACTACGTCGAGGTATTCCAGGTCAGCGCGCAGTGCACGGGTGATACTTACAGCCTGATCTACAACTACACGGCGCCGACACCGACACCCTCGCCAACCGCAACGACCACGCCCGGACCGACAGCCACGCCGCAACCCGGGTCGACCTGGATGACGGGCTTCGATCAGTATGAGCCGAACTTCGATTTCAACATTGCCACGACGATTGCTCCGGGGCTAACCTACAACATGAACTTCGTTCCCTGGGGCGGCGGGGATGTGGACAATGACTTTCTGAAGATCCGGGTCAAGCCCGGTCTGCAGCTGACCTGCGAGACCTCGGATCTCGGTCCTGCGGTGGATCCGCGGATGGTGTTCTACAGCGGGGCGAGTGAGCAGAACTACTTGATGGCCAACGACGACATCGCATTGGGCGACTTCAACAGCCGGCTCTCGTATTACGCTACCTATGAGGGTTACGTCTATATTCTCATTGGGCAGGGGGCGCGCATGGCAACCCGGGACACGGTGAGCAGCGATTACGCGGTGACCTGCGATCTCTCGGTGCTGGGAGATCCAACGCCGCAACCGGGGCAGACCCCAATCGTGGACAACGATATGCCGACACCGGCGCCGACCCCCACGCTGCAAGCGCCTGCTGTTGCCACGCCCACGCCGCCCCCAGTTGTCGCGGAGGATGTGGAGTTGACGTTCCGGCTTGTGACACGCCCTGAGCCGCCGGTGGAAACCCCTGAGCCGACCGGCTTCCGGACGTTCCGGGTGATCGCATATCTCGATGCGGATCAGGATGGAGCGATGGGGGCCGGTGAGGGTGTCACGGGCTTCTTCATTCAGGTGCTGTCACCTGATGGGCAGCGGGAACTGGCGCAGGGATATACAGATGACCAGGGGCAGTTGTCCTTCACTGTGCCGACGATAGGGACGGTCCGCGTCGTCGTCCCCTTATTGGGCGTTGATCGCCTCATTGAGGCGTCCAAGCCAGAGGTCAAGGTTCGGATTGCACCGCCGTCGTTGCCGGACACCATACCGTAGGCCATGGGGTATCGACAGACGTCATGACTCAGAAAAGCGTTAGAGACTACTATGCCATCCTGGGAGTTCTGCCGACAGCCTCTCTGGAGGAGATCCGGCTTGCCTACCGGCGCCAGGCACGTGCCTATCATCCTGATCTCAGCACGGACCCTCAGGCCGAGGAGCACTTCAAGGAGATCAACGAGGCCTATGATGTCCTGGCCAACAGCGAGAAGCGTCAGGCCTATGATTACTTCACAGCCGATGCTCCCGAAACGCCTCCCGCGACAGAAGGTCCTCAACTTGCTGCGGAGGCGGCTCAAGAGACCGCCGCTGTGCCGCCCAGGCCGCGAGTCGACCCTATGACTAAGCCACAGCCAAGCCAGCCACGGCGGCGTGTCACCCCTCCCACGTGGGCCATTCTCCTGATCGTCCTGGGCGCTCTCATTATGATCGGGGTCGTCGTTGGTGGTGTGCTTTCGCTCCAGCGCGATCGCCCAACTGGGGGAGCGGACGTGGTGAGCGTCACCAAGTTGACGACGTTCCTGTCGCCACCGGAGATTCCGGCGGAGCTGACCGTCTTGCAGGAGGACAACACGCCGCTGGAGACGATCGCACCCACGCAGCTGAGCGTTGCCGGTACAGGTTTCCCGGTCGTCGCCGTGCTGCCGGAACACGGTCGCTGGCCTCTGCCCACTGAGCAGCAGCAGATAGCCCTGTGGATGCACGGTACAGTGATCAACTACGTAGTCGGCCTGCCTTACGCATCGACGACGGAATCGCTCTTGTCGGGCCTGTCCTCTGCAGATCGGATCACCCTGACCCTGGAGAACGGGACCCAATTGGCCTTCGGGTCGCCGCAGGTCAAACGTGTGGACAGCGAAGATACCACCCCGATGAGTCAGGATCGCCCTGGCCTGACCTTGATGGTGCTGGGTGGCAATCAGCCGGCCCGGCTGATTGTAAGCGCCCGCTACTTGCCGGAAGCTGTGCTGCCGACCGCGGAGAAAAGCGCCGACGGGCTCTCCGTCCGCGTCGTAAGTTCCGGCTTAGTTGAGAATACGACCCCGAGTGCGGATTCGTGGTACTTTGTCGTTGAGTACCAGATCACGAACACGTTAGCGAGCGTCGTGGATCCGACCTACTTCGACATGGTCCTCGAGGACGCGGCTGGGCAGCGGTATGTTCTCAATGAACCCGCTAGCGTGCTGGGTAGCGCAGGTCGCCTGACGGCGCCGATTGCGGCCGGTGGTTCGGCCCTTGGTAGCGCCGGTTACGTCATCCCGCGTGGGGTGTCTGCCCCGCTTGTGTGGCGGTTCCGGGCCGATCCCACTTCTGCCGATCAGGCCAGTGTGGTGCTGGGTTTCGAGCCGCCGAGACCAGGCCCGGCAGAGCCGGACGTGGAACTCTACGACGTTTTCCTGGATGCAGACCGCGATGTGATAGTGATCTCCGGTACCGTCTACAATGATGGTGAGTCTGACCTTCGCGTCGCGGCTGAGGCCGTGGAGGTGACGTCGGGGAGTGGGCGCAGTGATCTGGAGATATCGACGCCCCTGCTACCCTGGACGATCCCGCCGGATGACTACCAGGACTTCGAGCTGCAATTCAAAGCCCCTCAGGACGCTGATTCGGTGTTGCTGAACGTCCTCGGCTTCACGTTTGAGATTCAGGGGTTGTCACCCTAGATACGATTTGATGGGCAGCAATGCTACGGCGTGATCATGGCCTCCCCAAAGACACGATGCCTGCGGGGAGGTTATCTACTTCAGCATGACGAGAACGCCAAACCGGCCGGTCTTCCCCTTCTCGCCACGATGTGAATACCACTTGTCCGTGTGGCCCGCCGTGTGCAGCCCTGAGAGATCGACGTGGCCGACATCCAGCGCCTGCAGTTGAGCCCCTACGGCCCCGGGCAAGTCGAGGTGCCACCGTTGATCCTGCTTCTCCGCGACCTGCACTCCCGGCGGCAGTGTGCGCTGCACAGCCTTGATGACCTCCTCACCGACCTCATAGTGTTGCACACCAATGGCCGGTCCAACGCCTGCCCAGAGATCCCGCGGTCGCGTCCCAAACTGCTGTGTGAGCGCGGCGACCGTGGCGGAGACGACCTCACTGGCTACCCCGCGCCAGCCGGCGTGCGTCAGTGCCGCAACGTGGTGCGCGGGATCGTAGAACAGCACGGGCACGCAGTCGGCGAAGCGCAAGAGCAGGGCAATGCCGGGCGTGGCTGTGGTCAAGGCGTCCGTCTCCGGGATGACGGTGCCGCCGTCCCGTAGACCAACGCAAGCGACGCTGTTGCGGTGTACCTGGTGTGGGCTGACGACCTGGTCCTCGCTGATGCTGAAGGCCTGGAACAAGCGTCGATGGTTTTCCTGTACGGCAACGGGGGCGTCTCCTACGGTGCCACCCAGGTTGAGGCCCGCATAGCTGCCTTGACTGACCCCGCCTAGCCGCGTCACCATGGCGTGGACAAACCGCTCCCTGGAAGGCAAAGGCTCGCCAGTAAACTGATACCAGGCGAGCCCTGTTGGGGTGTGTTCGATGCGTTCGACGGGCATCCAGGCTAGGAGCGGCGCGTGAACAGCGTCTTCAGCACCAGGCCTGCCCAACCGATAGCCCAGAAACCCAGCAGAATGCCGGCAAGGGAGACCTTCTGTTCATCCACGATGGGCTGAACGCGGGCGCCCTCCGGACCCACGGTGATGTAGGCGATCGGGCGTGCTTTCGCTCCGGCGGCGGCACCGGCGCCGGAGCCGATGGCGGCTTCGCTCACGTCAGCGTCAGCGGACGCGTCTGCGCCGGCAGGCGCTCCGTCGAGGCAGGGATCATCGTCCTCACTGCACTCGTGATCCTCGTCGCCCTCTCCGCTGGGGCCTGAACCTGCCACCGCACCGAAACCATACATGACTTCGGCTACCGGGATCAGGGTGATCCCCTCGATCGTCTCGGGTGTGCCGAAGACGGCGTTGACGTTGACTTCCTCAGGTACTCTGTCCAGCCGCTCAAAGAGCGCTTTGACCGCTTCCATGGAGGCTATCTCCCTTCTCTCGGGTTCTTGAGAAACAGACTTACCGTGATGATCAAACTGCTGACCAGTGCGATCCCTGCTGCCGCAGCAGCCATTGTGCTCAGGATATTCCCCGTTGTGTTGGGAATCTCGATCCACTCCGCACTGTTTTGGCTCTCCACCACGATCGATGCCGGACGAAGGCGCACAAAGTGGAGAGCGCTTTTGTTCGGACTCCGAAGCGACGACGTGCTAACGAGAACTGAAGGCAGCAGTCTCCACACGCCCACTTCGATCGGGTCCGCAGCGACCAATCGGATGCGCTGCTCTGGTAATCCCATGCGGTTTTCCTCTCTTTGGCAGGGCCCCCGATCAGGGGAGGGTTTGAGAACGGGCGCAAACACGCAAGAAAGGCCCGTCGCCGGGCGGTCAGCGTGGCCCCTACCCATTCCGGAACCCGCCTTGGTAGTTCTGGTCCTGACGATGCTGGGCATAGTGAGTGACCATAGGCGAAACTGCTCCCCAATGGCTTGGCTGCGCACCCAGTTCGCAATCTCAAGCCGCCGCTCCGGTACTTTGAGTAGGATCAGCCCGCCACGTCAGAGCGCCTCGCGTGTCGAATCAACACTATCGTAGCCCATCATCTGCAGGATCTCATGTGCTCGGCTGACCAGGCGATCTCTCTGTTGCTGCTGATAGCTGACCACAGTATACCTCTGACTAGTCTGTCAAGTCAACCGCGGGGATAAGTCCATTGTAGTCCGATACCGATCCCCGGTCCATGAAACAGTCGATGATGGCGCGTCCCAGGGGATCCAGATCCTCAGTGAGATACAGATTGAGCTGTTCACTGAAGAAGTCGTAGAGTTGCTGGGCGCCATCATCATAGCCGGAGGTGCCCACCTCCGGCTGTGTGTTAACCTGGAGGAACCAGCGCGAGACAAAGCGGCCCTCCACCTGGAACTGGTGCAGCGCATAGCCGAGCAGCGCACAGCGCGCGGGCCGGATTTGCTCAGGCTTGAACCTCGCCGTACCACGGCGGGCCAGATATTCGCGCATAATCCATTCGGGCATAAATCCCGTGTGCCAGACACCCACGTGTTGGTTCGGGCAGAGGACGTAGCGGGTGTTCGGGTTGTTCCTGAATTGGGCCAGCAACAGGTTGGCCTGATCGACGCGTCGTCCGGTCGCAAAGGGCCAGTAGGAGCCAACGCCCTCACTGCTCATCCCCTCGGTATCGACGATGCTTGGGTTGTCATATCCCCGCGGTGCCGCCAGCCGCCACAGCCAAGCCAAGGCTGGCGGCAGAATGTGGAACAGACCGATGATGCCGTATGTGGGGTGGTCCTCGGTGCACGGGGGTGTCCGCACACCGAAGCTACGGATGTCGACTTCCACTGGCTCGTTGACGATATTGGGGAATAGACGCCGTGGGATCACGACCCGAGGGTTGGGGCACGGTTCTCCTGGCGAATCCTCAATGTGTTCCCAGATCAATGCGCGGCTGCCGGGGACAGCGTAGATGTTCAAGAAGAGGAGGGGGACCGTCGGCTCAGCGGTGAGGCGTTCCAGATGCACATTGGTGCCGTAGTGGTCGATATGGTTGACCCTCAGGAACCAGGCATCTTCGGCGTCTGCTACCGAAAGCTTGCCCGAGCCATGTTGGAGCGACGGGTGGCAGAGCGCCATGTCATCTGCGACGGGCTCAAGCTTACATGTGCGCGGGATCTCTATGTAGCGGCGTTCACCGGTGAGCATGTTTTCGCCCAACAGCATCCGCCCGTCGTCCTCACGGTGCGCGTGTTCCAGTAGCTCGCTCTTGCCGCCGCCGCTGGCGGCTTCGTGCATCATAGTGGTCACGTTGTCGTAGGGCGTCACAACTCTTACGGTTGAGCAGTGCGTGGTGACCCATCCTTCCCGCTCGCCCTGCGTGATGAGCATACCGTAGACGCCCTTCTTGGCGCTAGGCCCCGGGTAGAGGTTGTAGGAGAAGACTTCATGCATGTCGGGCAGCCGGTTGTGCACGACAACCTGCTTGCCGGAAAAGTGCGTGTGCCGGAAGACAGGAGCCACGTAGATGATGGACCGGGGGACGAAATCACCGGGGATCTCGCTCTCCGGAACGATGCCCTGGAGCAGTGCCAGGCTCAGGGCGAAGAATCCGGCGTTGGCGGGAGCGATGACGACAGAATCCATCCCCATGCCGGGTTGCCCGGCGGTGTAGCCGAACATAGCCAGCGGCTGTTCCGCCAGCCACTCAAAGGTCGCCGAGCGCATACCTTCGAAGTCTTCGCCGTATCGCTGCCGGAAGGTGGGTTTGTCCGTGGCCAGGTTGTCCGCGATCACCAGGCAGTCGGGGTCGCGCCGTCGCATATACGGCTCCTGATAGTTGACCGATACGCCATTCCGGACGCGTGCCACGATCGCCTCAACGACCTGGCCTTGCTCCGGCAAGTCGTAGGTGACCTCAAAGTGGCTGCTGCCCAGCCCGCCACACGCCAAGTTCACCAATTCGTTGATGGTGCTGATGACGGTGACGCTGGGGCTCTTCGCAAGCACCTCGGTCACGTCTTCTGGTAGATGATACTTTTCCCAATTCATCCTTTCCATTCCTCCCTCCTGCTGATCGGGGATACGGTTCTCTAATTGCTGTCCGGGCCGGTGCCCCGATCGCAATCTCTCCTGGACGTCGCCCCCGTATAGGAGATTAGCATGCCAAACAAGAAAAGAGCGGCGCTTCTAGGGGCGCCGCCTCTGATACCGTTGTATTGCCATTTATGCTGTAACCTTTGGCGGCGCCTGGGCTTGTAGTGCTTTCCACAATCGCTCCGGAGTGGCTGGAGTTTGCTTAAGCATGATACCAGTAGCATCGTGGATGGCATTCAGTACTGCCGGCGTCACACCATTGACGACGA
Source organism: uncultured Anaerolineae bacterium (assembly GCA_965602565.1). GTDB lineage: Bacteria > Chloroflexota > Anaerolineae > B4-G1 > SLSP01 > PWVB01. The sequence continues at coordinate 10,474 of CBFCZM010000001.1, read as the reverse complement.
TCTCGGCCACCGATTTGGCCCCGACCGGGTGAGAGGGTTCGAAGGTTTCGATGAAGAGCGTTTGCATAGGCGGACTTTCGTCGGCGCGGAAGACACGGTAGTCGTCAAAGCGTGGGTTCACAGTCCGGCCTTGAGCGTCGTAGATCAACTCCTCCGTCAGCGCATATCCCAGGGCCTGATGCATGCCTCCTTCGGCTTGCCCGCTGGCTGTCAATGGATTGATGATCTGGCCCGAATCCAGAGCAATCAGAAGATTGTCGACCGTAGTCTGCCCGGTCTCCGTATCGACGGTGACCTCGGCGAACTGCGCAGCGAAGGGCGGTGGGCTTACGGGGCTCACGAATGATGCATGCCCCATAATCTGGTGCTGGTTCTGTGTGTGCAACGCGTGCAGTGCGATCTCGCGGAAGCTGAGGCTCAGCCCATCGTCGCGCCAGGCGCGCCCCTGCCCCAACGTGAAGTCACCGGCTTCGCCACCGGCCATATCGGCGGCTACGGCTTTGATCTGCCGTGCCACATCCTCCGCCGCGCGCGCGACCGCGCCGCCGCTGATGTAAGTCGTGCTGGAGGCGTAGGCCCCCTTGTCGAACGGCGTGACGTCGGTATCGGAAGAGCGGATGATCAGATCGTCCAAGCCGCATCCCACTACTTCAGCCGCGATCTGGCCCAACACTGTGTCCGACCCCGTGCCCAGGTCTGTTGCCCCCATCATCAGGTTGAAAGAGCCATCGTCGTTCATCTTCATACTGGCCGCCGCCATGTCGAGGTTGGGAATGCCGGACCCCTGCATCAAGAATGCCACCCCGATCCCGCGGCGCAGATGGGGTTTCCCCAATACCGTGTGCCATTGCGCATTCCCGTACTTCTGGACCCAACCCACCGCCGATGCGCCCTGAATGGCGGCCTCGCGGAGGGCGTTAGTCTCAATGATCTCGCCGCGCGCCTCACGCCCCTCGCTCCACGTCTTGCTCATAATGTTCTCGGTGTGCGGGGAGATGATGTTCTTCAACCGGAACTCCAGAGGATCCCATCCCAATTCGCGGGCGGCCTGCGTGATCAGCGTCTCTGTCGCCACTACACCTTGTGTTACACCGTAGCCCCGAAAGGCGCCGGCTCGCGGCAGCGTCGTGTAGTAGGTCTCGCCCCAGAAGCGGACATTCGGGGTGTCATAGATGGGCAGCGTTTTGTGGCCGGTGTTGCCCAGGACCGTAAGCCCATGGCCACCGTAGGCGCCCGTATCGCTCAGTGCCCGCATATCCTGTGCCACCATCGTCCCGTCGTCGTCGACGCCGATGCGGAACTTGACGCGCATCGGATGGCGTGTGGTTGTGTAGATGAACTGCTCCTCGCGCGTGAGTTTGAGCAGGACCGGGCGACCGGTCGCGATGGTCAGATGGGCCGGGATATCCTCGTAGATCTCCTGCTTGTTGCCGAAGGCCGCGCCGATGCGCGGCTTGATCACACGAATCTGGCGTTCCGACAGGCCCAACACGGGGGCCAGGATACGGCGCACGTGGAATGGGACCTGTGTGGACGTCAGGATGACGAGTCGATCGTCCTCATCCCAGTAGGTCAGGGTCACCCATGGTTCCAGCGGCACGTGCTTCATTCGCTGCGTATCCACGGTTGTCTCGAAGACGTGAGCCGCTCGTTCGCAGGCCGCGTCAACGTCACCGACATCGATCTTGACCTTGGCGACGAGATTCTTTGTGGGATCGCTCTCGCCGAAGGGGACGTAGTCCTCCTCATCGTGGATGATAGGGCTGCCCTCCGCCATCGCCGCGTCGAGGTCGAGTACAGGAGGGAGGACCTCGTAGTCTATGCGGATCAGCGAAAGCGCTTCCTCAGCGATCTCCGGGGTGTCAGCTGCCACGGCCGCAACCCGATCACCGACGTAACGCACCTTGTTGTCGAAGCTGACGTAGTCGAGAGGCCCGGGTATGGGGTAGGATTGCCCAGCGGTGGAGTAGATGACGTGGGGCACGTTCTTATATGTGAGCACCGCACGGACGCCGTGTAGGGCCTCGGCATCGTGGGTGTCGATATCCTTGATCCGCGCGTGGGCGTGGGGACTGTGCAGGATCTTGCCGTAGAGCATGCCCGGCCGCTCAAAATCGGCGACGAACGCGGCATGTCCCCGTGCCAGTTTCGGGGCATCAACCTTTGGCAGCGGCTGCCCGACGACGGTGAATTCCTGGGATTCTGCAGTTACAAAGACCGTGGGCAGGGCTTTGATCCGTGTTTGTACACCACCGCTCGAGGTGCTCCCCGACTCAGACGGCCCGATATCATCAGCAGGTGAGCTTTCGGCCAGGGCTTCTCCGGAGGGTAACAGCGTGTCCGGCATCACGAAGAGGTCCGCGCCCGATTCTCCGCCGATCGGTGGGGGGGTGTCACCACGTAGGTAGGCCGCTGCGCGCAGAATGGCGTCCACGGGTTTGACATGCCCGGTCTCGCGGGAAACAATCCCACTGATAGCGTCACGGACTTCGGTTTCGGTGGGGCTGGCGGTGCGGGTGAGGAGTGCCAGACCGGCGAGGATCAAGGCAGGGGTATCGTAGCCGCTCTGGATGGCGCCGGTTTCGACAAAGGCTTTCTGCAGCGGGTGGTAGGCGCTTTGACGGTGCCAGCCCAATTGGCGACCTTCGCTCAGCCCTTCCACGGTGACGATCTCCGCACCGTCGGCCTGGGCCGCCAGCAACACGACACTGCTGTGCGGGCGCCCGTTGACCAACACGGTACTGTAACCGTCCGAGCCGTCCTCGCTGCCAAACTTGACGCCATGCAATCCCTCACGTCGCAGAAGGCGGAACAGCGTCTCTTGCGGAGCGACACCAAACTGACGCCTCTCGCCATTCAAGGTCACCGAGATCAACATAGATCCTCACCTGGGAAAACAACGTGACGTATTTCCCCAATTCTACCGGGATTGGTCCACGTGTCAAAGGATGACTGTGGGAGCGACGGGTCGCATGGGCTGTAGGCTGTCTTTCCACGCTGCTATTCGGCTGTCAATTGGCCTCGTCGGCAGGGGGGATGAAGAACAGGGGTAGGTAGTAGTGAAGGAGGCCCCGGCGTTCGAGGGTGAAGCTGAAGATGGGTGAGGGGATGCCGGGCCCGCATAGATTCGAGCCAGTCACCTGCCAATAGTAGGTCGTGTCCGGCGCCAGATCCCGCGGTATGGTATGCGTGAGCGCCTGGGTGGTGGTGATGTAGACCGCCGTCGAGACCTCAGGGTCGGTGGCGACGGCAACGGTATAGCGCGTTGCGCCCGCGATGGGTGCCCACGCCAGTGGTGGCAGCGAGGCGGTGGTCGTTGAGGTCCCACTAGCCGGGCTGATCAGGGCTGCCTGTCCCTCTGGAGTGGTCCTGACGTTCAGTGTAGCGGTTGTCGTCACGGCGTGGGTCTGCGCGGCGCCGGCGATGGCAAGCTGGTAGGTGCCTGTCGTGGTGGCTGTGGTCATGCTAACTGTGAGTCGGCTAGTGTCGCCGGCTGTGACCGGATTGGGGGTAAACAGGGCCACGGCATCAGTGGGTACATCTGTCGCCGCGAGCGCGATGTCGTTGTCAAACCCGGACGCCGGCGAGGTGGTCACTGTGAAAATGGCCGTGTCGGGACGGCATATGGCCAGTTCAGAGGGCGTGATCGACAGGGCGAAGGGGCTCTCCTGCTGGCAGTTGTAGCAGACCAGTGCGAAGTCCTGATCGGTAGGATCTACATCGGCCGGCACGCCGTCACTGGCCAGATTGGTCGCCGCAACCGTGATCGTGAGGCTGCCGTGAAGGCCGGCGGGCAAGAAGACGCCCTCCACATTGTTGCGGGGATCGGCACTGCCGCCTGCGACCGAGTGGGCACCGGAGAAGACGTTTCCCAGGTAGGTCTGCCCCTCGACGGTCACGACGAGATCGAGATCATTGACGTAGGCCGCCCCAACGGTTGGGCCAGGAGGATCAGTCCAGGCCAGGGTGATCCTGAGGGGCCTATCACTCTGGGCGACAGAACTCTGGATCACGTGGGACTCACCTGTCGTATGGAGCACGGTGTGTTGGTCGTGCACAATCCGCTGAGTGTCGTCGAAGGCAATACCCAGGTCCACGGCGCCATATCCCTGGTTGTTTGAGGGGAGCGTGTCACCGGTGCTGACGCCGTTGAGATAGCGCGCGGAGCTGACCAAGTAAGCCTTGACCATCGCCGGGCTGGGAGCGGCGGCTGTGACTTGATCCTGATAGAAGTAGGTCAGCAGCGAGGCGGCGCCCGCGACCGCGGGGGTTGCATGGCTTGTGCCCGAGGAGGCCGCGTAGAGCGTCTGACTGCTGGGATAGTACCTGTCACATACATAGTAGCCGGTGTAATTCGCCGTCTGGGATGCAGCGCCCTGGATATGGGTCCCCGGTGCAACCAACTCGGGCTTCACACGACCATCCGTCGTGGGGCCGCGGCTGGAGAACCCGGGAATATCGTTGGCGTTGTCAGCTGCGGCGGCGTTGACACCGCATCCATCGGTCCATGTGGGCCGGTAGCTCTCCGTGGCACCGACCGTGATGACGTTCTTGGCGTTGGCCGGCGAACCGATGGTACTGGCCCCGTTGCCGGAATTGCCGGCCGAGAAGACAATCGTCACAGGCTGCTCTCCCGGGGCGGCAGAATCGGCATCGCGCACCAGGGCGTCATAGGTCTGATCGGCGACCAGATACGAGCCGTCGCCATCCGTGTCTCCCCAGGAATTAGAGATGATGCGGGCGCCACCAGAATAGGACCCGGCAACCAGGTCAGTATACCTGGGAAAAGCCCAGCCGCTGGTGTTGCCGAAGACCTTGGACCCCGCGACACGGCCAAATGGGTTGATTCCCAATCCGAGGTTGTAGCCGTTGGCGTCTTCGTAAGGCGCGCCGGCCAGTCCATTGTAGCCGCCGGCAATGGCTGCGTTGATGTTGCCGTGGCCGCCACCTCCGTCGGCGGTCGGGTCCGTGGTCCAGTTTGCGTTGTAGATCAACCGGTCCGGTTTGCCGGGGTCGCCGTCTTCGTAGAAGTCGGCATGCTGAGGCGTCACATCGCCATCATCGATGCCGTCGTCGGTGATGTCGATTATGGGGTAGACCTCCGGGGTTGTGGTGAACCCAACGGTCGCGGTCAACCACGTCAGGTATCCGGTTGCTGCCGGCCGGCCTCCATCCGGTGTAAGGTTGCCGGCCATGATCTGGCCCTGTATCTCGTCCAGACGGTCCGGGTGGAGCAATGGTTCGACGGTGATCACCTCGGGGAGGGTCGTAATCTGTGAGAGGTTGGTCCCCGTTACGCGGATACCCAGATTGGTCAGGTGTCCGACAGTCTCTGCCGGTCGCACGACCTCTGTGGCTAGCGCCCGGATCGTGGCAAGGGTCATCTCAGCGCCTGCATGGTCGTAGACCTGCACGACGGCGGGGCCGGCAGATGGCTCGTCGAGCGACTGCTGAAGTCTGGGGTGCAGTGCATAGGATGCCTCGTAACTGCCCGTCCATCGAACCTGTGATCCGGTCGCCAGCTCACGCACCGCAGCTTCTGTTCCCCAGACTAGATATGTGTAGTCCGGGATGTAGAGCACGATGCCCAAACCTGCGTCTTGTAGTGCGGCATACCAGCTGTCCTGGATAGGTCCTGGGAATTGCACCAGCTGCAGTGAAGGTGCTCCCGCTGCAGGGCTGCGTTGCAGCGCCGCCGGCACCTTTGGCGAAGTCAGCAGCGGATCGAATGTGCCGATTCTCAGTCTGAGAGGCACCGGCGCGGGAAGAAGAGCTTCGGGGCGCGACGGCGCGGTGTCTCGGATGGTGGGGATCTCGGACGCAGCCGCACCCAGTCCGGCACGGCCTGGGGTGCCGGTGGCTGTACTTAGCAGGACGACGCCGATCCCTGAAAGCACCTTTGTCCAGAAGCGCATACTGTATCTCCGGTGGTGGCTGGTTTGCGTGCGTTGGATGTTCTAGCCCGGTTGGGACGCGGGCAGGGTCACCCAGAAGGTGAACCCGCGACCAGGTTGGCCTTCGACCCCGATATCCCCGTTCTGGGGGGCCGACAGGCGTCGCGATTGATGCAGCCCCGACCCGCTGCCTGGCGTTGCGCGTGTCTCCTCGTCGGAGGCGCGGAACAGCATCCCAAAGACGCGATCCTGTTCCCCTTCTCTCCTACGCTAGCGAGTCAGGAATCCCGGTGTGCGAAGGCCGGGGCTGCAGAGCACGGCTACTGCGACCGCAAGACATCCCAATCCCGTACCGGCGAGCACCTGTGCCGGTGTGTGCCGGCGGAGCTTGACGCGCGACCAACCGACCGCCGGAATCGCGAGTAGGGCGGGTACTGCGCCCAATCCAAATCCCCAGACAAGGAAGAAGCCCATTCCGGAGATGGAGGCGGCGTGGATGCTGATCTTCCAGCGCAAGGTAACCAAGTAGATCGCTGCCCACGTCAGCAGTCCGGCGCCCACCATGAACCGCAAGATAGGGGGCGCGCTGCCCAGGTTCATCAACAGCCACGTGAGTCCCAACCCGGCGATGGTCACCAAGAGGGATCCCTTCCGCTGCTTGCGGAAATAGACGTCAAGATCTGTGACGTGCCCTTGGCGTACCTGCCAGATCAGGAAGCCCAGGGGGGCAGCCAAGGCCAGGAGGACGTAGATTGCAACCCACTGCCAAAGCCCTGGCACAGTCAGCCGTGCAACCGTGATGGATGATGCCGCGACGCCGGCCGCCGGCGGGCTGCCCAGTTGTGAAACCCAATGGGCAATGCGTTCGCCGGTTGTCTCCGGACGTGGTATAGTACTGGCGCTGAACCCGTCGCTGCTATCGCGGTGTTTGGGTTCCAGCCTGGACCTCCTCATCAGCTTCTCACTTCCCACTAATCACCCAGCGCGTGTGTTTGCTCGTGATGTCAGCGATACAGACTCAACCAGTTCGATGTAGAGGAGCGCGCTGATCGAGCTGTTCGTTGATGGTGCTCATCGCCGTAAGTATACCACAGCCAGGTGCAGCTTTCTTGCACTTGCCCATTGTTGCGCTAGGATGAAGCGAACAGCCAGGTTGCGAGGAGTATGTCCAAAATGAACCGATCGGAACGCAGAATCGTGCTCATCACCGGTGCTCGCAGCGGCATCGGCAGGGCTTGTGCCGATGCATTGGTGGCGCAGGGCGATCAGGTCTATGGTACGAGCCGCACGCCACCGGGGGAGGCCCCCGGTTTCACATTCCTGCAGATGGATGTCGATGATGCGAACTCTGTCGAGGCCGGTGTGCAATCGGTGCTCGAAGCAACCGGGCGTCTTGACGTCGTGGTCAATAACGCGGGCTTTGGTTACGGCGGTAGTGTTGAGGATACTTCGGTGGCTGAAGCCCAGGCTCTGTTTGAGACGAATCTCTTCGGGCCCATGCGCGTGTGCCTGGTGGTGCTTCCGACGATGCGCGAACAGGGCAGCGGCCTTATCGTCAACGTAAGTTCTATTGGTGGTTTGATGGGGCTGCCCTATCAGGGTCTGTACAGCGCCAGCAAGTTCGCCCTGGAGGGCCTCACTGCTTCGCTGCGTATGGAGGTGCAGCGCTTTGGCATCAACGTCGTGCTGCTGGAGCCGGGCGATATTCATACACCCTTCACTGCCAATCGACGACACACTGCGGCGTCACAGACCAGTCCGGTCTACCGAGCCGACTATGCGGCAGCTTTGAGCAGGATTGAGTCAGATGAGATAAACGGTGCCTCTGCAGAGGTCGTGGGGGCGGCGCTAGTACGGATCGTCAATCTGCGAGCGCCGCGTCCCCGGTATTTGGTCGGCCCATTCTACGAGAAGCTGGCAGTTGTGGCCAGCCGGGTGCTGCCTGGTCGGTTGTTTGAGAAGCTGTTGATGAGCAACTACGGTCTATGATGTTTGCACGCCTTTGGGACTACCCTCGCGGTCTTGAGTATGCTATAATCCATGAGACGGTTGTGGAGATTCACCCCTTCCGTGCACGATCTCTTGGGAGAGTTCATGGGTAAGAGTGAAGATCCCCTACTCAGAATCCAAGCAAACCTACAGTATACATTTCGGGACCTGACACTTCTGGAACTGGCACTCACGCACCCATCGTATGCTCACGAACATCCCGAAGAGGGCGGTGAAGAGCATCACAACCAGCGTCTGGAGTTCATGGGAGATGCAGTCCTGGATTTCCTGGTCGCCGTATGGCTGTATCGTACGTACCGGGATTTCCCTGAAGGACCATTGACGCGCCTGCGCGCAACTCTGGTTCGCACTACGACGCTGGCGAGCCTGGCTCGTGAACTGGAGCTTGGCTTCGCTCTCCGGCTTGGGCGGGGTGAGGAGGAGAGCGGAGGTAGTGAGCGTGCCGCGAACCTGTGTGATGCCCTGGAGGCTGCTGTCGGTGCACTCTATCTTGACGGAGGGCTGAGTGTCATTTGGTCCCGGTTGGAGCCGTGGTTTGCCCGTAGGGCTGAGGCGATTCTTGACGCTGAGTCCTATGTTGATGCAAAGTCCCGTTTCCAGGAGTGGACCCAGGCCGAGCTCGGCAAGACACCGGCCTACCAGATTGTTGACGAGGCCGGCCCCGATCACGCGAAGACATTTACCTCCCAGGTTCTGGTCGGTGTGGACGTTGCCGGACAGGGAACCGGCGCGAGCAAGCGTATGGCGGAACAGGCCGCTGCACGTGCAGCCCTGATCACCTATACGAACGGCGCGCTTGGCTTGTAAGGGGGTATGTCGCCTATGATGCGCTTTGATCGTTTCACCGAACGAGCTCAGGAAGCAGCCCAGCGGGCTGTGGAGCTGATGACACGTTATGGCCATAGCCAGGTCGATGTAGAACACTTGTTGCTGTCGCTCATCCAGCAGAAGGAGGGCACGGTTCCCGCCATTCTAAAGGAACTGGGCGCCGAACCGCTTCAGTTAAGTGAGGCGCTGGATGCACTGCTGCGTGACAATCCCCGCCCGGGGATCTACGGGGCTCGCGGCAATCAACAGGTCTTCATCACCCCAAGGATGAAACGCATCCTCGACCTGAGCCAAGAGGAAGCCACGGCGCTCAAGGACGAGTACATCTCCACGGAGCATCTGCTGCTCGCCATTACGGTTGAGCAGAACACTCCGGTCTCGAAGTTACTGCGCGACAACAGCGTCACGCGCGAGCGGGTCCGCGAGACGATCGTTAGCATGCGCGGGGGGCAACGGGTCACCAGCCCGCAGGCTGAATCGAAGTTCCGTACGCTGGCTCGCTTCAGCCGGGATCTCACCCAGTCTGCCCGGGAGCACAAGCTGGACCCAGTGATCGGACGAGAAAAAGAGATCCAACGGGTGATCCAGATCCTGGTCCGACGCACAAAGAACAATCCCGTGCTGATCGGCGAGCCGGGTGTGGGAAAGACGGCGATCGTGGAAGGGCTCGCACAGAATATCACCAACGATGATGTGCCCGAGATCCTCAAGGGCAAGAACCTGCTCCTGTTGGATTTGGGGGCCTTGGTCGCCGGGACGCGGTTCCGGGGAGAGTTTGAGGAACGCCTGAAGTCGATTCTTGAGGAGCTTCAGCGCTCCCAGGGGGAGAATATCCTCTTCCTCGATGAGCTGCACACGGTAGTCGGCGCCGGCAACGCCCAAGGATCTCTGGATGCTTCCAATATGATCAAGCCTGCTCTGGCTCGCGGTGAGTTGCAGTGCATCGGGGCCACGACGCTGGATGAGTACCGCCAGTATATCGAGAAGGACGGCGCGTTGGAGCGCCGGTTTGCCCCGGTGTTTGTGGAAGAACCCTTGGTCGAGGACACTATTGAGATGCTGCGCGGTTTGCGGGATCGGTATGAGGCACACCACAAGGTACGCATCAGCGATGAGGCTTTGGTGGCTGCGGCGCGACTCTCGCACCGGTACGTGCCTGATCGCCACCTGCCGGATAAGGCTATCGATCTGATGGATGAGGCTGCCGCCAAGCTGCGCGTGACGCTCTTCACCTTGCCTCCTGATCTGAAGGCCAAGGAGGCGGAGATCAACCGCCTGGGGGTTGAGGAAGAGGCGGCGGGCAGTATGCGCGACTATGAGCGGGCCGCCGATGCCAAGACGCAGCGCCTGCGGCTGGAACAGGAGTTCGCCGAGCAGCGCGAGGAGTGGCTGAATCGCCATCAACTGGATGAGACGGTGGAGGCGGAAGACATTGCCGACATCGTTTCGGTGTGGACCGGCATTCCGGTGTATCAGGTGATGGAGAAAGAGGCCGACAAGTTGTTGCGGATGGAGGAGGCACTCTGCGAGTACATCGTGGGCCAGGGCGAGGCCATCGGTGTGATTGCGGATGCAATCCGGCGCGCCCGTGCAGGGCTCAAGGATCCCCGTCGTCCCATCGGTAGTTACCTTTTCCTGGGTCCGTCCGGTGTGGGCAAGACCGAGACTGCGAAAGCCCTGGCGGCGTTCTTGTTTGATGATAAGGACGCGCTTCTACGGGTGGATATGAGTGAATACCGGGA